>CANIBQ010000088.1 GCA_947465645.1 Acidobacteriota bacterium
CGCTCGATGAAATCGGGACCGGGCAGATGGAGCGTCTCCTTCGGAATCGTCTTGCACTGATGCTCGAGAAGCGCCGCGTCGCTTCCGAGGATCGACTCAATGCCCGCACGCCCGGGAACGCCCCGTTCAAGTCCGCTGACTGAAGCCACTCTGCACCTCGTTATCCGATCCTACCGCGCCGGAGCCTTGGGCGGAGGCGGGGAATTTGAAGTCTTCTACTACCGCTTCGAGCACCGCCCGCTCGACAAGTTCGTCGATTGGCAAAGCCGCTTCGGCCTTCTCTATGTCCGGAAGCCGCGAACGCGTCTGCGGGTTCCGCGGTGTAAACAGTGTGCAGCAGTCCTGGTCGGGAATGATGGAAATCGGATACGACCCGATTCTGATCGCCTCAGCCGTAATCTCTTCCTTATCCATGCCGATCAGCGGCCTGAAGAGCGGGAGCCCGGCGACCGCGCCGATCACCGCCAGGTTCTCGAGCGTCTGCGAGGCGACCTGGCCGACGACGTCGCCGGTGACGAGCGCCTGGGCGCCGCGGGCCCTGGCGATGCGCTCGGCAATTCGCAGCATGAGCCTTCGGTAGACGACCACCCGCATCGGTCCCGGCACGGCCAGCACGACCTGCTGCTGGATCTCGCCGAACGCCACCAGGTAGAGCCGCGACCGCTGCTGCCACCTGGTCAGCAGCGCGACCAGCTCGCGCGCCTTGTCCTGTGACGCCTTCGACAGGATCGGGTAGCTGTGGAAATGAATGAACGTCACGGCGCAGCCGCGCTTCATCATGCGGTGCGCCGCCACCGGTGAGTCGATGCCGCCGGAGGTCAGGCACGCCACCCGCCCCGCGGTGCCGGTCGGAAGCCCTCCCGGTCCGCGCTCCTTGCCGAAGAAGTAAAAGGCCTGGTTGGTCAGCAGCTCGAGGTGGATCTCGAGCTCGGGATTATCGAGGTTCACCTTCCATCCACGAGCTTCCTGGATCAACCCGCCGACCTGCCGTTCGACTTGCGGCGAGGTCATCGGAAAGCGCTTGTCGGCGCGACGCGCCGACACGCGGAAGCTCGAACAGGAACGGCCTTCGAGATCGCGAAGGATCGCCGCGGTAATCAGATCGAGGTCGAGCGGCGTCCGCCCGGCGTAGGAGAAATTGGCGATGCCAAACGTGTGACGGATGCGGTCGCCCACCTGCTCGCGGGTCGCGCCGGGGCCGAGCACCATCTCGATGCGCCCCATCAACGGGCGGACGGCGGTGACGTCGAGGTCCGCGACCGCGTTGCGGAGGTTTCGGACGAGTTTTCCCAGGAACCACGGACGGTTCTTGCCCTTGAGCGCGAGTTCCTGGTAGTGGATGACGATCGAGTTCATGAGACCTTGGCCGCGTGCGCGGCAGCATGCCCGCTGATGACTGCACCCTCGATGGTAGCTGGCAGGCCGGTGTCGATCCAGTCGCCAGCAAGGAACAGCCCCGGCACGTCAGTGCGCATCGAAGGACGCTGCGGCTGGCCCGGCGCCACCGAGAACGTCGCCCGCTTCTCACGCACGACCACGGCGCGGACCACCGATGCGGCCTGCGCGGCCGGCAGCGCCGAGCTGATTTCCTGCACGGCGAGGTCGATCAGCTCCTGGTTGCTTCGCGCCACGACCGGTTCCGCCCCGCTCGAGACCAGCGACAGGTGCGAGGCGTCGCCGCCGAAGACCGTCCGTTTGTCGAACACCCATTGAAACGTCCTGCCAGGAAGGCCCACGAACGTGCGCTCGGTGACCACACGGTCGAACCACAAGTTGACGGTGACGATCGGCGATGCGGCTGTTCGGTGGGCCGCCTGCACGACGGGCACGAGTCCCGGGGTGGGGTCGATGAGCGTGTCAGGTAGCGCGAACCAGGGCACCGCGCAGACGACGGCGGGCGCGATGAACTTTTCGTTTCGCGTTCTGACCACCACGCGCTCAGGGGTCGACCCCTTCGCCCCGTAGAGGCTTGCGGCGCAGATCACCGCCGCTGACGCGCTGGTGCGCACGGTGCCCCCGTGCTGCTCGATGAAGATGCGCGCCGGCCGGGCATACATCTCGTCGAGCGGCTTCACCGGGAGCGCCAGCGCGGAGTCGCGCGGCTCGGTACCGAGCAGCATCGCCAGGACGCGCGCAAACGGAGCGGCGGCGGCGACATCGATCGATTGATTCAGCGCCGCCACTGCCAGCGGCTCCCAGAGCAGCTCGATCAGGCGCGGCGTCTGGGCGTGACGCTCGAGCCATTGCCGGACGTTCTCCATTCGATGCGGAGGCATGCCGGGGCGGCCGCGCGCAAACGCAATCGCCTTGTGGATGTGGAGCACCGACAGGCGGTCATGCCAGCCGAGCGCCTTCCACGCCATCACGCCGCCCAGCAGGTGGAGCGGTGCCGGCAGCGGCGGGCACCGGAGCCGTGACGCCGTCCCCCGACGATCGATGACGTCGATCGCCAGGCTCTTCTGAACGTTCACGTTCCACTCGGCGCCAATGCGCTGCAGGAAGCGGAATGTTTCGCGGTAGCAGCCGAACAGCACGTGCTGGCCGTTGTCCACGCGCTCGCCGGTGACCGGATCGGTGAACGCCGTCGCGCGGCCACCGAGCGTGGGCCGGGCCTCGAGCACGAGCACGCGCGCGCCACGCTCCGCCAGCAGCGTCGCGGCGCTCAGCCCGGCAAATCCGGCGCCGATGACGATCGCGTCGGGCCCCACGCTACAGCGCCCTTCGCTTCGGCGTAGCCACGGAGGCACAGAGACACAGAGAGCTTTCGAGGAAATAACCTCCGTGACTCCGTGTCTCTGTGGCCCGTGGGTGTGGAAACAGCACTAGCTAGCTCAAAAGGCCCCGAAGCCAGATGCGCAGCGCGATCGTCGCGCGGTGAGGACGAGGCACGCGGATGCGCCGGCTGAACACGTCGTAGCCCGCCCGCTCGATGCGTTGGAGAATGGCGAAGTAGATCCCGCCCATGATCTCAGCGGCGACAAGGCTTCGCGCATCACCCCGCGGAAGGTCCGCAGCGGCACGCCGGTAGTACTCACGCGCCCGCTGACACTGGTGGCGAATCAGCTCGCGAACCGCCGGCGTCACCTTCCCCTCTCGCAGCGCCTGCTCGGTTACGCCAAACCGCTGGAGGTCTTCGACGGGGAGGTAGATGCGGCCGCGAACCAGGTCTGTGGCAACGTCGCGGACGATGTTCGTGAGCTGAAGTGCCATGCCAAGGTTGACGGCGTACGAACGAGTGTTGGGATCGCGGTAGCCGAAGATCTCGACGCAGATCAGTCCCACCGTGGACGCGACGCGCCGGCAGTACTCGGACAGCGCCTCGAACGTCGGATAGCGCACCTGCTCGAGATCCATCTCCACGCCGCGAATCAACTCCTCGAAGGGCTCACGTGGCAGGTTGAATTCGTCTACGACGGGCTTCAAGGTCTTGCCCTGCGCGGTCGACGGCTGCCGCGCCGGGTCGTAGCAGGCCGCGACCTCGCTGCGCCACATCGCGAGCTGCTCGGCGGCGCCCCGCGTGTCCGACGGCGCCGCTTCATCAACGGCATCGTCGACCGCCCGGCAGAAATCCCAGACCGCAACGATCGCGCTGCGCTTGCGGGGCGGCAGTACAAGGAAGGAATAGTAGAAGCTGGTGTCGCGGCTCATGTGGCCTGGAGGCCTGACGACCTCCTGCTATCTTCCCAGGTGAGCATCCGCCAGGCGAACCACGGCGCGTCGAGCAGGCCGAGCGTGGGCCGATGGCGGATCACCTCGAAGCGCCCCTCTTCGAGGCGATCGAGAATGCGGACGCCGCCGAGCCAGGTCGCGCGCAGTTCGTAGCGCAGCCGCCCGCGCACGACGTCGCAGAGCGGACGGCCGGCGTCAAACAACATGCGGGTCTTGGCCGCCGCCGCCGCCAATGCCTGCTGCCATGCCAGCGGCAGCTGGCCGCCGCGAAGACCGTCTTCGCGCGCGCCGTGCGCCCGCTGCTCCTCGGATGGCAAGTAGATCCGCCCGCGATCGAAATCCACCTTCAGGTCCTGCCAGAAATTCGCGAGCTGCAGCGCCGTGCAGATGTGGTCCGACCATTCGTCCATGCGCGCATCCTGGTGACCGGCAACTCGCAACACGAGCCGGCCCACCGGGTTTGCTGACCGGCGGCAATAGTCGAAGAGATCCTCCCAGGCCGAGTAGCGCGTGACGGTGACGTCCTGGCGGAATGCACTCAGGAGATCCTCCAACAGGCCCACCGGCAGCGCGCGCTCACGAATGCTGGTGCCGAGCGCGCGAAAGATCTCGACCGTGTCAGGCGGCTCACCTTCGGCAGGCGGACCGCCAGGATCGGCCGAGGTCGAAGCCTGGAGGAGCCGCCGTTGCCATCCGTCGAGGAGACGCAGCCGCTGGTCAGACGCCAGGGTCCCCTCGTCCGCGAAGTCATCTGCCGTTCGAGCAAACGCGTACAACGCCGCCACGTGGCACCGCATTCGTCGCGGCAGAAGCACGGAGCCGACCGGAAAATTTTCGTAATGTCCCCGAGACCCTACCATTCGGTCTCCGGCGCTTTTGCCCGGTGATTCACAGCGCGCGCCATCACGAACAGCAGGTCCGACAAGCGATTGAGGTAGACGATGATGATGGGCTCGGTGGCGTCGGGGCCAAGGGCGATGACACGGCGCTCGGCGCGCCGGGACACCGTGCGCGCCAAGTGCAGGAGCGCGCCGGCCGCCGAGCCGCCCGGCAGGATGAATCGCCGAAGCGGAGGCAGCTCCGCTTCGAGCCGATCGATCGTCTGCTCGAGACGCTCGATGTCTGACGCCGTGATCGCCGCCTTGGTGACGCGGGCCGCAATCCGCGTCGACGGATCCGCGAGCCGCGCACCGAGCGCGAACAGATCCTTCTGGATCGACTCGAGCGCCGCAGCCACATCGTCGTCCACGCCCGCGGCTCTCGCGGCGCCGAGACAGGCGTTCACCTCGTCGACCTCGCCGTAGGCGTCCACTCGGGCATCGGCCTTGGAGACGCGGGTGTTGTCGAAGAGCGACGTCTCGCCGCTGTCACCGGTCTTTGTGTAAATCTTCATGAATCTTCACGACGCGTGGAATTATAGGTGCGGATGTCCGCTTCTTCCCTGCCGCCCCCCGGGGCCCGCCAGCGATTTCGCCGGAAGCTGCTTGCCTGGTACCGAGCCAACGGCCGGGACCTGCCATGGAGACGCACCGACGATCCGTACCACATCCTGGTGTCCGAGATGATGCTGCAGCAGACGCAGGTCGATCGCGTGCTGCCGAAGTATCTCGAGTGGCTGGAGAAGTATCCCTCGCTCGCGGCGCTCGCGTCAGCGCCCGACAAGGAGGTGGATGCGGCCTGGCGGCCGCTTGGCTACAACATCCGGCCGCGCCGCCTCCACACGATCGCGCGTGAGTCGGTCGAACGCTACGGAGGACAGCTCCCCTCCGACGAAGAGACGCTGCTTTCCTTCAAGGGCATCGGCGCGTACACGGCCGGCGCGATCCGCAGCTTCGCCTTCGGCCAGCGGGCGGCCATCCTCGACACCAACGTCGCCCGCGTACTCTTCCGCGTTTTTGTCGGCCGGGGCGACGCCAAGGCCCACGCCATGCGCAAACGGCTCTGGGCGATTTCCGAAGCGGTGGTTCCGTACAAGCACGTCTTCGATTTCAACCAGGCGCTGATGGACCTTGGCGCGACTGTGTGCGTCGCGCGAAAGCCGAAATGCCCGGCGTGCCCGATGACCAAGCTGTGCCGTTCCTACCCGTTCCCTGCGATCAACCGATGAGCTTGCGTTAACACCTCTGCTGCTGAGCTCGGATCATGGCTTTGGCGTGCTAGCGTACTCATCACATGCATCGTCAGATGGAGGCGACGGGGCCGGCTGAGTATCAGCGCGGGTCGGCGCGGCGTCTCGCCGAGCCACGGGTGGTTCGCATTCTCATGGTCGACGACGATCCGCAGGCGGGCGCGCTGATCGAGATGGCCCTGGCGGATGCGAAATTCGATCGCGAGCTCGAAGTCGCTGCAACCGCCACGGCAGGCCTCGAACGGATCAAGGCGGACGAGCACGACATTTTTCTCATCGATCAGCAGCTTCCCGACGGCACGGGGCTGCAGTTGATCCGCGACGCCAAGGCCTCCGGCGCCAGCAAGCCTTTCATCCTCCTGACGGGCTACGGAAGCGGAGCACTCGATGAAGCGGCACTCGACGCCGGTGCAACCGATTACGTCGAAAAACACCTGGTTGGCCCACAGCTCGAGCGCTCGATTCGATACGCGCTTCGCCACTGGCGGACGGCCCGTGTCCTTCACGACCGCGAGGAGCAGCTCCGCCACGCGCAGAAGATGGAAGCGATCGGCCGGCTCGCGGGCGGTGTCGCCCACGATTTCAACAACCTGCTCACTGCGGTCGTCGGATATGCGGACCTGATCGGCGAGAGGATCGAGCCGGAGGATCCAACAGCGCGGGACATCGGCGAGATTCGCAAGGCCGCGGATCGCGCGACGGCGCTGACGAAGCAGCTCCTGGCATTCAGCCGCAAGCAGTTCCTGAACACCACGGTGATGGATCTCAACGAGACCGTGTCGGGGTTGCAGCACATGCTGCCACGTGTCATCGGCGACCATATCAACACGACCATCGAGCTCGCGCCCCAGCTCGCCCGCGTACGCGCCGACGAAAGCCAGATGGATCAGATTTTGGTGAATCTCGTCTTGAATGCGCGCGATGCCATGCCGTCGGGTGGACGCCTCGCCATCACCACCGAAAACGTATTCCTCGACGACGAGCGTCTCGAGGCCGAGAGCCTGTCACTTTCCCCGGGCGCCTACGCCATGCTCGCGGTCAGCGACACCGGACTCGGCATGGAGGCGTCCACGCGCGCGCGCGCCTTCGAGCCATTCTTCACGACCAAGCCGAAGGGCAAGGGCACGGGCCTTGGCCTCGCCACCGTCTACGGTATCGTCGACCAGAGCGGCGGCGGCATCGCGCTCGACACCGGGCCTGGCCGTGGCACCTCGGTGCGCATCTACCTGCCGGTGACGTCGGCGGCGCCCGAGGAGCCGACACCGGAAGCGCCCTCAAGCCTCGCCAGCGGCGGGTCGGAAACGATCCTGCTGGTCGAAGACAACGAAGCGGTTCGCGAGCTCTCCGCCCGCGCGCTGCGCCGCCGGGGCTACACCGTGCACGAGGCACGCAACGCGGAGGAGGCGATTGAATGGTCGCAGACCTCTGGCGTGAAGCCCGAGCTGCTGGTCACCGATGTCATAATGCCGGGCCTGAGCGGACCAAACCTCGCCGCGCGCCTGACCACACAGGCTCAGAACCTCTGCGTGCTCTACATGTCTGGATATACCGACGACGCGATGCCGGCACATGGGAAGTTCTGGGGCGATGTGCCGCTGCTGCAGAAGCCGTTCACGCCACGCCAGCTGGCCGAGCGCGTCAGGCTCTGCCTCGACAGTCCCGTCAAGCGCGCGTGACCCTTGGGCAAGCTCAGGGTCACCCCGAGCCACGTCGAGGGGTGATCGTCGTCGCCGCCGTTATCGAAACAGACAACCGGTTCCTGCTGACGCGCCGCCAGCCCGGCGTTCACCTCGCGGGCCTGTGGGAGTTCCCTGGCGGCAAGATCGATCCGGCCGAAACGCACGCGGCGGCGCTCGACCGGGAGATCAAGGAGGAGCTCGACGCAGGAGTGGCGGTTGGCGACCTGGTCCTTCACACGACTCACCAGTATCCGGACAGGACCGTCGCGCTGTACTTCTATCGCTGCACACTGCTGGAAACGCCACGGCCGCTGCTCGGACAGGAGATGCGGTGGGTGCCGCGCGACGAGCTGGCGGCGCTGGAATTCCCTCCCGCCGATGAAGCGCTGATTACGCTTCTGCTGGAATCGGACGCTCGCTGACCAGCGCGGCAACGCGTCCACTACCGCCGTCGATCTCAACGCGAGTCGCCGGTTCAACAAAGTCGCGGTGCACGTATCCGAGGGCGACCGCGCCCGAGCGGCTCGCCGGCGCGGCGCTCGTGACAAAACCGATCTCGCGATCCCCCGACCAGATCTTCGCTCCACGCGACGGCGGGTCCGCGTCGAGTCGCAGTGCGATCAGCTTGCGCGCCACCCGGCCCTGGCCGCGGTGCAGCACGCGGATGATCACTTCCTGCCCGACATAGCAGCCCTTCGAAAGGGAGATCGCCCGCCCCTCGATGCCTGCCTCCAGCGGGATCGTGTCTTCGGTCATGTCCACGCCGAAGAGCGGATATCCGGCCTCGATGCGCGCCGTCTCGATTGCCGCCGGATCGGCATGCGTCGCGCCCGCAGCCTGTAGCGCCTGCTTCAGGTCCTCGGCTCGAGAGGCCTCGACATAGACACAGAACCCGGGAACGCCGAGCTGACTGACGCGCGCGACGACGACGGGCGAGCCTGAGAACTCGGCGCGGGCATTCTGATACTCCGCCCATTGATTCAGGCCATCAACCGTCAGTAGCTGCCCCAGCAGCGCGCCCGCCTCAGGACCGTGCACCCACACGCTCGTCAGCGACTCCGACAGATCGGCGAACTGCACGTCCTCGCTGAACAGGAACTGGTCCAGGCGCTGTAGCGTCGCCGCACCGTCCGCGACCGGCACGTCGAGCAGGATCATGTCGCCCGACTCGAAGATGTGCAGATCCGTGAGCATCCGCCCCTGCGGCGTCAGCCATGCGGAGTAGCAGCCGGTGCCGGCTTCGAGCGCCTGCACGTCGTTGGTCAGCAGTCCCTGCAGGTAAGCCGCACGGTCCTTCCCCGAGACACCGATGGCGGTTCTCGGCGCAACGGCGCCGATGGCGGCGGCTTGCTTTAGAGCGCGGTAAGAATCGGAGAACACCTGATAGGATTCGAGTGGAATGCCTGCTTTCTATTGTATCTGGGCGCTCATGCTCCTCGCGGCGCCGGCGGCGGCTCAGCAGGCGTCGCCTGCGGCCCGCATGAGCGGATTCACGCTCTTTCTGCAGGGCACGCCGATCGGACGCGAGGATGTCACGACGCAGGAGGATACGAACGGCCTCGTCATCACCGCGCAGGCCCGTCTGAGCCCACCCGCGGTCGTGGCGTCGGGAACCCTGGAGATTCGCTACGCCGCCGACGGATCCCCGCAATCGATGCTGATCCAGTCGAGCAAGGACGGCCAGGCGCTCACGCTTCGTACGAGGTTCGAGAACGGCACCGCGATCTCCGAAGGCAATCAGGGCGGGACGCCGATCACCAAGACCGACGCGATCTCGCCAGGCTCCCTCGTCCTGCCGAACGG
Organism: Acidobacteriota bacterium; assembly: GCA_947465645.1. The sequence continues at coordinate 9,280 of CANIBQ010000088.1, forward strand.
CTTCTTCGGCCCGCACGTGGCGCTGGCGCGGCGGCTGGCCACGCTCAATGCCGGCGGCGAGCTGAAGGCGTACATTCCGCCGTTTGCGGAAGTGGCCATAAGGATTGCCGCCGTTGCCACCCAGCGGATACAGACCGGATCGACCACCCTCGACGTTCGCACCTACGATCTTCAGTTCGCCAACCCGAACGGCATCTTTCCCATGACTCTGTCGGCCGACGCCGACGGCGACCTGGTCAGCATTCGCATCCCGGCACAGCAGCTCGACATCGTCAGAGATGATGTCTCGTCGGCGACGACGCGCACCCAGGTGCACTCGAACCCCGGCGACGAAGCGGTGACGATCCCGGCGGCCGGCTTCAATCTCGGCGCGACGCTGACCCGTCCTGCCGTCCTGACCGGACGTCTTCCCGCCGTCATCCTGTTGCCGGGCTCCGGCGTTGGCGACCGCGACGGCGTCACCGGGGGCGTGCCGATGCTTGGCCAGCTCGCTGGGGCCATCGCCGACGCGGGACTGATCGCCGTGCGATTCGACAAGCGCGGCTACGGCCAGAGCGGCGGCCGCGCGGAGTCGGCCACCCTGAACGACTTCTCGGACGACGCGATCGCCGTGATGAAGTGGCTCGAGAGAAGGCGCGACATCGATCCGAAGCGCATCGCCGTCGTCGGACACTCGGAGGGCGCGTGGGTCGCGCTGCTTGCGGCGTCTCGGGAAAGGCGGTTTGCGGCCGTTGGCGCGATCGCCGCGCCGTCGGTCATTGGTTCGGAGCTCGTGCTCGAGCAGCAGCGGCATCTGCTCGACCGGATGACGACAACCGACGCCGATCGTCTGGCGAAGGTGGACCTTCAGACGAAGATCAACGCGGCGGTCATCACCGGCCGCGGATGGGAGGCGCTGCCCGCCGACGTGAAGCGCCAGGCCGACACGCCGTGGTTCCAGAGCCTGCTGATGTTCGACCCCGCGAAGGCGATCAGGAACGTCCGCCAGCCGATTCTCTTCGTGCACGGCGAGCTGGATAAGCAGGTGCCGGTCTCGCACGTCGAGCGCATCGCGGATCTCGCACGCAAGCAGAGCAGGTCCAAGTCCGTTGAGGTCGTCACCGTGCGCGGCGTGAACCACCTGCTCGTTCCGGCGGTGACCGGCGAGGTGGACGAGTACGGTTCGCTGACAGACCGAACCGTCGGCGCGGACGTGGCGGGGGCAATTACCGACTGGCTGAAGAAGACGTTTGCCGCCATTCGGTAAATGCACAAACCTCTCCTGGTCGTCGCGGCTTGTGGGATGCTCATCGCGATGGCGTCAGCTCAATCCACTACGCCTTCGCGCGGCAAGGGACTGACCGAAGTCGAAGGGCTGAAGGTTGGTCAGGTCACGCTCACAGAACGTCCGACGGGCTGCACCGTCGTCCTCGTGGACGGCCAGGGCGTTCCGGGCGGCGTCTCGCAACGCGGCGGCGCCCCCGGCACCCGTGAGACCGACCTGCTCGATCCGCTCAACCTCGTCGACAAGGTCAACGCCATCGTCATCTCCGGTGGGAGCGCTTTCGGCCTCGACGCATCGCAAGGCGTCGTTCGCTATCTCGAGGAGCGGAAGATCGGGTGGGACGTCGGCGCGGCGGGCGTCGTCCCGATCGTCCCGTCGGCAATCCTGTTTGACCTTGGCTTCGGCGGCGACGCGAAGATCCGCCCCACGGCCGACTGCGGCTACAAGGCCGCACTTGCGGCAAACGACGGCCCGGTGCAGGAAGGAAACGTCGGCGCAGGCGCCGGCGCGACGCTCGGCAAGGTGGCCGGACGCGATCGATCCATGAAGAGCGGCATCGGGTCCGCGGCGATTCGATTGCCAAACGGGCTGACGGTTGGAGCGATCGTCGCGGTCAATGCAGTAGGTGACGTCATCGACCCCGTCACAGGGCAAGTCGTGGCCGGAGTGCGCACGCCGGACGGCAAGGCGCTCGCCGACGCGCGGAAGCTCCTCCGCGACGGAAGCCTGATACAGGCGGCGGTGCCCCGAGCCGGCGGTAACACCACGATCGCGGTGGTCGCCACCAACGCCCGGCTCACCAAGGTGGAAGTCAATCGCGTGGCGCTGATGGCCGACGACGGCCTGGCACGCGCCATCGCCCCCTCCCACACGATCGGCGATGGCGACACTGTATTTGCCCTCGCAACCGGCCGGTGGAACGGCCAGGTCGACGCCAGCATCGTCGGCGCCCTCGCGGCGGACGTGCTCTCGGAAGCGATCGTCCGCGCGGCGACGCAGGCTGAGAGCCTCGGCGGGCTGCCATCGGCGCGGCAGCTCGGCACCGTTCCCCCCCGCCTGCGTTGAACATTCACCTCACACTTCTCATCGTCTACTCGGTAGGCGTGGTCGGGCTCGGGTTGTGGACGGCTCGTCTCGTTCGCAACAGCGGAGACTTCTTCGTGGCCGGGCGCAGGCTCGGGCCCGGGCTGATCTTCACGACGATGATCGCCGCGAACATCGGCGCCGGGTCTACGGTCGGGGCCACCTGGCTCGGATACCGGGACGGGATCAGCGCCTGGTGGTGGGTTGGCTCGGCCGGCCTCGGGTCGATCGTGTTTGCGACCTGGGTGGCGCCGAGGCTCTGGCGCCTCGCCAGCACGCACAACTTCTACACGACGGGCGATTACCTGGAGTTCAGGTACGGGCCGTCGGTTCGATGCGCCGCGACCGCGCTGGTCGGTCTTGGATCGCTGGCGCTGCTCGCGGGACAGCTCATCGCGGGCGCCGCGATTCTCAACGTCATCACCGGGATCCCGCGATGGGCCGGCGCGCTCATCGGGGGCGGCATCATGACCATTTACTTCACCAGCGGAGGGTTGCTCGGGTCGGCGTGGGTCAACACCGTGCAACTCGCCGTGATGCTGGTTGGATTTGCGGTGGCGCTGCCGGTACTGGTCGAGAGCGTCGGCGGCCTCAACGCGGTGCTTTCGGCGGTGCCTCCGGCGTTCAGCGACATCACGTACTCCGCCGGACCGGGATCGGGATGGACGCTGCTCGCGCTGACCGGACCGGCATTCATCATCTCGCCGGGCCTGATCCAGAAATCGTGGGGCGCGGCCAGCGAGCGCGCGCTGCGCGTGGGGATCGGCATCAACGCGGCGGTCCTACTTCTGTTTGCGTTCATTCCGGTCTTCATCGGGATGATTGGACGCGCGGCCGGCATCGACGTGTCCGATCCCAATGCCGTCCTGCCCACCGTCCTCACCACCCAGTTGCCGCCATGGCTCGGGGCGTTGGCGCTGGCGGCGGTGTTCTCCACCGAGGTCGACACCTGCGACGCGATTCTCTTCATGCTCTCGACGTCGGCGTCGAAGGACATCTACAAGCGCTTCATTGCGCCCGAGGCGAGCGATGCGCAGTTGCTGCGCGTGGCGCGGATGTCTGCCCTGGGCGGCGGTGTCGCCGGCGTGCTGCTCGCGATCTGGCTGCAGACGGTGATCGGAGCGCTGACGATCTTCTATTCTTTGCTCGTGGTCACGCTGTTCGTGCCGATCCTCGGCGGGTTGTACGTGCAGCGGGCGCGCGAGCGCGATGCGCTCGCCGCCATTGCCGCCGGCGTGATGACACTATTCGTGGTGCGGCTTGGATTGGCCGGCCGATACGGATGGCTCGACCCGACGCTGGCAGGGGTGATTGCGGCGGCGGCCGTATTCGCCGCCATGGTGCGATGGTCGGAACCTGAGCACAAGCCACGGAGACAGCCGCCTTCGCCTGCGGCCTCGGCGCCCAAGCGGACATAGCTTGCCCGCCGTAGCTTCAGCGAAGGCGGGTGACTCTGTGGCCCGTCTCGAAGAAAACGTCTAGCATTGAGAACGATATGACGACTTACAAGATTGCGGTCATTGCCGGCGACGGCATCGGCCAGGAAGTGATTCCGGCGGGGATAGAGGTGCTGACGATTGCCGCATCGGAGGGCGGCTTCACGTGCGAGTTCACGCCGCTGCCATGGGGCTGCGACTTCTACTTGAAGCACGGCCGCATGATGGACCCGGACGCGGTCGAGAGGCTGATGGCCTTCGATGCGATCTATCTCGGCGCCATCGGCGACCCGCGGGTCTCCGATGCGGTCTCGGCGCGGGAGATGATCCTGCCGCTGCGGCAGAAGCTCCTGCAGTACGTCAACCTGCGGCCAATGCGGCTGCTCCCCGGGATCGGCTCGCCGCTGGCCGGTCGAACCGCGGCCGACATCGACATGATCTGCGTGCGCGAGAATTCCGAGGGCGAGTACTGCGGCGTCGGCGGACGGCTCCATGCCGGCACCCCGAATGAGCTTGCCGAACAGACCGGCATCTTCACGCGCATGGGCATCGAGCGGATTGCGCGCTACGCATTCACGCTCGCCGCCGGCCGGCCCCGGAAGATGCTCGCCAGCGCCACCAAGTCAAACGCGCTGCAGCACGTGATGGTGTTCTGGGACGAAGTGGTCGGCGAGGTTGCGAAGGAGTTTCCGCAGGTCGAGTACCGCAAGTATCACGTCGACGCGATGGCGGCGCGGATGATCACGCATCCGCAGACGCTGGACGTGATCGTGGCGTCGAACCTGTTTGGCGACATCCTCACTGACATCGGCTCCGCGATCTCGGGCAGCCTCGGAGTGGCGCCAGGCGGCAACATCAATCCTGAGCGCACGACGCCGTCGATGTTCGAGCCGATTCACGGGTCGGCGCCCGACATCGCCGGCAAGGGCCTCGCCAACCCAATCGCCGCGATCTGGGCCGGCGCGATGATGCTCGATCACCTCGGCCAGCGCGCGGCCCACGACAACATCCTTCGCGCCATCGAGCGCGTCATCGGCGATGCAAGCGTCAGAACGCCTGACCTTGGCGGGCGCGCGACGACGACGGAGATGACGAAGGCCGTGACGTCGGCACTGAGGGACAAGAAGGCGGCGCGCTAGAGCGTTTTCCAGACGTACGTAGTGTCCGCCTTCAGGCGGACCTCCGCTTTCGGCCTGTTAATCGCGGTCCGGCTAAAGCCGGACACTACGTACGAATGGAATCTGGTCTAGGGCGGAAATCCAACCGATAGCTTGACCGCCGCGTACTCGGTGTGCACGGCGCCGCCGGCCGATCGAATCACCAGCGGCGGCTCGACCCACGTTCGATCGCGCATCGATTCCGGGAGATCGTCCCGGCGCATCAGACCGAACAGCCCGACGAGCGGGGGCTCACCTTCGCGAAAGACGACCGGGCGGCGCCGCACGATTGCCAGTGAGGCGTCGCGGGCCGCGCCTTCGAGGCGCTCCCGCTGCTCCTCCGGAAACACACACGCGAAGAGGCCGCCGTCCTCGAGATGCTCGGCGGCAACCTGCGCGTAGTCGCGAATGTCGCCTCGCAGCTCGAAGCGGCACGCGACCTTCTGGGGATGGTCGCCTTCAATGCCGGTGCCGGGCGGAAAGTACGGCGGGCTCCCGAGCACGAGGTCGAACTTCTCATCGGCTCGAAGGGCGTCCGGCACTCGGAAGTCGCCGCAGCGGATGTCGTAACGGTCGGTCAGGCCGTTGTAGGCTGCCGATTTTCGCGCCAGCCGAACGCTCTCGTCCTGCGCCTCGATCGTGACGAACTGCGCGCCCGGAAGCCGCCACGCGGCGATCATTCCAACCGACCCGATCCCCGAACCGAGGTCGAGCACGCTGCGCGCCGACGGCACCCAGCTCGTCCCGTACCACGCCGTCAGCACATCGTCAGTCGAAAACCTGTGGCCCTTGCGAAGCTGGAAGATCCGGAAGTGGCCGCTGATGGCGTCAAGCGTTTCGTCCACCGGGACGTCCGCGACCGACAACGCGCCCGGCGGCACGGGACCCGGCTTCGCCCAGCCCTTGAAGAACCTCTCAACTCCCAATTCCCAACTCCACAACTCCAACGTCCGACAACCGACAACCGACAACTGACACGCTACCATCACTCCATGTCCCGTCCGGTGCCATCGTCGGTCGCGGCGGGCGTCGCGTCTCGGCTTGCCTCGTTTGTCCTCGAGCGATTTCCATTTGCGCTCCAGGTCGTGCAGGAAGCGCTCGAATCGTGCGGGGCATCGAAGATTGCCGAGCGCGACGGCGCGCATGTCGAGTTCTTCCGGCTCGAGTTCAGGCGCGAGCTGAAGCGAGCGCTCGAAGGAACGTCTGCCGCCGACCTGCCCGATCCGACTCCAGGGATAACCGCCGACCGGCGCCTCGAAGCTGCGCGGAACGAGCTCGTGGGCGCGTGCGACGCCTTTCTCGTCCGCGAAGCGATTGCCGCGTCGCTGACGGCCGACGAGCGCCGCGAGATTCTTCGCGGCATGGTGCTCACGCGCGCCGTTGACAACCGGCTGAAGCGATTCTTCGTCAGCGGCGAAGTGAAATACGGCGACACGCCGTTCCAGGGCAAGGGGTTCCGCTCCCTCGGCCAGGAAGCGATCTATGCCGCGGCGATCCGGCTGCGGCGCGGGGCGACGTACCGCGACTCTGAAAGAGGCTGGCAAGGAGACGTCGTCGGACCGATCATCCGCGACCTGGGGGCTGCGCTGGCGATGCGGCCCGATCGCCAGACGGTTCGGATGGTGCTGAACGCGCAAATGGGCAAGCAGGGGCCGCCGATGGACGGCAAGGACCTCCACATCGGCGACGTCGAGTGGGGGATTCTTCCAGCAACGGCGCCGCTTTCAATCAGCACGCTGTCGATTGCCGGCATGGCGATGGCATTTTCCCGCGAGCGATCCGGCCGGGTGGCGGTGTCGTTCATCGGCGAAGGCGGCTCGTCGCTCGGTGAATGGCACGAGGCGATCAACCTGTGCGCGGCGCGCAGGCTTCCCGCCATCTTCTGCCTCGAGAACAACCAGACGGCGCTGTCCACGCCGGTGAGCGAACAGTCGGCGGTGCGCGTGTTTGCCGACAAAGCGGCCGGATACGGCATCCCGGGCATCACCATCGACGGCACCGACGCGGACGGCATTGCCGCCGCGTTCACCTGGGCCGCCGATCGCGCCCGCGCCGGCGATGGGCCGGCGCTCATCGAGCTCGTCTCGATGCGCATGTGCGGACATGCGCACCACGACGACATGCTGTATTTAGGCAAGGAACCGCCGCCATCGTGGGACTACCCGCCGCTGGCCCAGGGTGCCTACGCGGACCGCCATCGATACGCCGAATGGTCGGCAAAGGATCCGATCGCCTCCTACGCCGCGAAGCTCGAATCCGAGGGCGTCATCGCAAAGACCGATCTGCAGAGGTTCAAGGATGAAGCCGCCGCGCTGGTCGAAGAGGAGGCGCGGGCGGTCATCGCCGCTCCCTGGCCTGATGCGGGCACGGCAGGTGCCGGCGTGCTCGCCTCTGAACCGTCAAGAACGCGCCATGAACCTTTAGAACCAGAAGAACGGCTGCAGATCGAGTTGAGCCCGGCCCTCCCCAAGCTCGATGCAGGCGCCCCCTTCGATCGCAACGGCAGCACGTTTCTCGAGGCCGTGATGATGGGGGTGGGCGACGCGCTCCGATCCGATCCACGCGTGTTCGTGTACGGCGAAGACGTCGGCGGGAAGTACGGAAACGCGTTCCTGCTGCTGCGGCCGCTGCTCGAGGAGTTCGGCGATCGGATCATCAATTCGCCCCTCGCGGAGGCCGGCGTGCTCGGCGTCTGCGTCGGCGCGGCACTCGCCGGCCAGCGTCCGATCGGCGAGATGCAGTTCAACGACTTCGTCGCGTCCGGCTTCAACCAGCTCGTGAACAACGCCGCGAAGATCCGCTACCGCTGGGGAGGCTCGGTGCCGATGGTCGTCCGCATGCCGTGGGGCGGCCTGCGTCACGCGGGGCCGTATCACAGCCAGAATACCGAGCCCTGGTTCTACCGCACGCCTGGATTGAAGATCGTCACGCCCTCGACCCCCGAGGATGCGCGCGCGCTCATGGCCGCCGCCGTGGCGGACCCGGATCCGGTGCTCTTCTACGAGCACATCGCGCTCTACCGCGATCCGCGCGTCAAGCAGGTGCTGCCCTCGCAGGCTCCGAAGCCGCTACCGCTCGGCCAAGCCGCACTGAGGCGTGCCGGCGATGACATCGCTCTTATTTCGTATGGGGCATATGTCCACGTCGCGATGCGCGTGGCCGGTACGCTCGCCGAAGACGGTATCGAAGCCAGCGTGCTCGATCTGCGCACGCTCGCGCCGCTCGACAAGCAGGCGATCCTCACGGTCGCGCGGCATTGCAGCAGGGTGCTCATCGTCCACGAGGATTCGCGGACGGGCGGCATCGGCGAAAGTCTTGCCGCGATCATCCAGGAAGAGGCGTTCGAGTCGCTCGATGCGCCGGTGCGCGTGATCGGCGCGCTCGACACGCCGGTGCCCTATTCACCTCCACTCGAAGAGTTCTTTCTCCCCTCCGAAGACGAGATCGAGCACGCGGCGCGGTTGCTTGTTGCTTACTAGGTCCGGCTAAGGTCCGGCTAAAGCCGGACACTACGTACGTCTGGAGTACGTCAGGACTTCGGAAGCGCGAACGCGAGCAGCTCGCCGCTGTAGGTGCCGCCGCTGATCGCCACGAGGATGTACTGCTTCCCGTTCAGCATGTACGTCATCGGCGTGCCGGTCTGTCCGGCGGGCATGAACACTGCGCCGATGTCCTTGCCGGTTGCTTTGTCATAGGCGCGCAGCATCGCGCCGCGCACGCCGTTTGCGTTCGTAAAGAACCCGCCTTCGCCCGCGATGAGCAAGGTCTTCGTCACCAGCGTCCCGATGCGTCCGGAACGCCCGGTGCGCGGAATGTTCACGCCCTTCAGCGCCGGATGGTTTTTGATGTTGTCGGGCGTCTCGCCGTGCGCGGCCTGCCACACGATCTCGCCTTTGTTCATGTCGTAGGCGGTGATGCGCGCATACGGCGGCTTCACCAGCGGCAGCCCCTGCACCGTCACCACCGGGCCGGCGGGCTCCGCTCCGGCCATCGCCAGCACCGGTGCCTGCACGGCCGCCGGAGGAGGCGGCGGCGCATTCGGATCCGCGGCGGTCCCTCGGACATACGCCATGTCCGACCGCTCACCCGGAGGCACGAGGCTCAGCACCGACACCTGAGTCGCGGAGAAGATGTACAGCATCTTCGTCTCGGGATCGAAGGAGCCTCCCTGCCAGTTCGCGCCCCCCGTGGTCGACGGCATCATGAGCGTGCCCAGCGGACCGTCCCACTTGCTCACCACTGGCGGCGTGAAGAGCGGTCCGATTTTGTAGCGCGACACGAGCCTCACGGCTTCAGCCTTGAGCTCCGGCGTGTAGTCGATCAGATCGTCGAGGGACACACCCTGTCGGTCGAACGGCGCCGGCTTGGTGACGAACGGCTGCGTCGCGCTCGTCTTCTCCCCAGGAACCGTCGACTGCTCGACCGGCCGCTCTTCGATTGGCCAGATCGGCTCACCGGTCTCGCGGTTGAACGAATAAATCCACCCCTGCTTGGTCGGCTGCAGCACCGCCTTGACCGGCCGTCCGTTGACGGTCAGGTCCGCGAGCACCGGCGCGCACGGGATGTCCATGTCCCAGATGCCGTGGTGCACGAACTGGAAGTGCCACTTCCGCTTGCCCGTCTTGAGATCGACGGCGACGAGGCTCTCGCCAAACAGCGTGTCGCCAGGACGATGGCCGCCGTAGTAATCGCCCGTCGGCAGCTCCACCGGCAGGTAGACGAGGCCGAGCTCCTCGTCGATGCTCATCTGTGACCACACGCCGGCATTGCCTGTGTTTTTCCGTGAGTCTCCCTCCCACGTGTCGCTTCCGTATTCGCCGTCCTGCGGAATGGTGTGGAAGATCCACATGCGCTTCCCCGTGCGCACGTCGAAGCCGCGCACGTAGCCCTTCTCATTTCTGCGGCTCTTCGGCGCGGAGCCGGTGAGGTGCGCGGCGCCGATGATGATGGTGTCTTTCCCGATGACCGGCGCGGCGTGCAGGCCGATCTCACCGCCGATCAGATCCATCTCCTGGTCGTCATCCAGCTTGAGATCGACGACGCCGTTCTTGCCGAACGTCTGGACTGGATTGCCGGTCTTCGCATCGAGCGCGAGCATGCGGTAGCCGGGCGTGACGTAGACGATGCGCGCGTCGCGGCCGTCGCTCCAGTACGCGAGCCCGCGGCCAGAGAGCTGGCGCGGGGCCGCCTCGCCGCGCTTGCCTTCGTTCTCGCTGTGCATCCAGAGCATCTCGCCGCTGGCCGCATCGAGCGCGACGACCGCGCGGCGCGATCCGGCAGTGGTGTAGACGACGCCGCCGATCATCAGCGGGGTTGACTGAAAGTTCAGCTCAGGCCGCGGCCCAAGCGAGTCGGTCTTGAAGCGCCAGGCAACCTCGAGCGTGTTGAAGTTGTCCTTGTTGATCTGGTCGAGCGGCGCGTAATGCGTGCTGGCCAGGTCGCCGCCGTAGGTCCGCCATTCGCCGCCCGTTGCGCCCTTCTGCGCGCCGACGTCAACGTTGAGCGATCCGAAGCCGACAACGAGCGCGACAGCGAAGCCTAGGGGACTGGCGAGTCGTGTCATGGGGGTCTCCCGGACGCGGATTATAGAACGGACGCGGTAAGATTCTCCGCGTCAATGTGGATCCTACGAACGCTGAATGACGGCGAGCCTGAGAAAACGTTCCGCATCCTCGCGGGCAGCATCCGCACCATCGGCCGCGCCACCGGTGCCGACTTCATCGTCGACGCGCCGCTGGTGTCGAGGGTGCACTGCCGGCTGACCGCCCTGCCAGGAGGCGACCTGGAGGTGCGGGATCTCAACAGCACCAACGGAACGTTCGTCAACGGGGAGCGCGTCGAGAACGCCGTGCTGTCGTCCGGCGACCGCGTCCAGGTCGGGCGTGTCGAGCTCGTGGCGCTGAAGGACGTTGACTAGATAAATCTAGGGCGTCTTTCCGGCGAGATATTCCAGGACAAACTGGTTGGTCTGGCGTTCGCGCGCGATGGTCGTGTCGGCGCCATGCCCCGGGTGGACGATCGATGCGTCGCCGAGCGGAAAGAGAACGCCGGTGATCGATCGCATCAGCGTCTGGTAGTCTGCGCCCGGCAAGTCGGTACGGCCGATCGATCCCGCAAACAGCGTGTCGCCGACGAACAGGTGGGCCCCGGGAACGCCCTTGTCGCCCACCTGCAGGCAGACGCCGCCGGGACAATGACCCGGCGTGTGGTGCACCCGCACCTCGAGGTCGCCGAAGAAGATCGGCGCCATGTCGTAATAGACGTCGACAGGCGGCGGCTGCTGGACCTTGAAGCCGAACATCTCGCCCTGCTGCACCGTGTGCTCGTAGAGGAACAGGTCGTCGTGATGCAGATAGACCGGCACGTCGAAGGCAAGCTTGGCGGCACCCACGCCAGTGACGTGGTCGATGTGTGCGTGTGTCAGCAAGATGTGCTGCACGTCCAGGTCATGATCCCGAACGGCGCCGAGCAGCTCGTCTACCTCGTCGCCAGGGTCGATGATCACCGCCTCGCGAGTGCGAGAGCAGCCGATCACGAACCCGTTCTTGTGAAACGGCGGCGCGGCCCTGACTTCGATGATCATTCCACTACAATCCTACGACTAATGATCCTCTGCGTCGTTGACGACCTGCTTTTCTCGGTGAAGATTTCGACCGCCGCCAAGGCGCTTGGCATCCCGATCTATTTCGAGCGATCGGCCGACCAGGTCGTGGCCCGAGTGCGCGAAAAGCAGCCTGCGCTGGTCATCCTTGACCTGAACAGCAGCAAGCTGCGCC
>CANIBQ010000089.1 GCA_947465645.1 Acidobacteriota bacterium
CATCGTCGGGCAGGACTACAAGTCGGCGTTACAGGAGCGGCTGCAGGCGCTCGGGCGTCCGCTGCCCGAGTACCGCGTCGCCGGACAGGCTGGTCCGGACCACCGCAAGGTCTTCAGCGTGGAAGTCGTCGTCAACGGCGACGTGCTCGGCACCGCGAGCGGCAAGGCCAAGAAGGAAGCGGAACAGGAAGCGGCTCGGCTCGCGCTCGAAAGGCTCGGCTAGGTGTCCTCGGGCGAATCGAGGGGAGCGTCGAGGCCGTCCAGCAGCGCCGCCGGGTTGTCGCTGGCAACGACCAGATCGCGGCTGGACGGCTTCAGGAATCCGTCGGCCACCGCGCGATCGAACAGACTCAACAACGAATCGTAGAAGCCGCTGACGTTCAGCAGCCCGCAGCGTTTGCGATGCAGTCCGAGCTGCGTCCAGGTCACAGCTTCGCAAAATTCCTCGAAGGTGCCGAATCCCCCTGGCATGGCGATGAAGGCGTCCGACAGCTCCGCCATCATCGCCTTGCGCTCGTGCATGGAGTTGACGATGCGGAGATCGGGGAGGACCTTGTGGCCCACCTCGCGTGCGACCAGGGCGTGGGGGATGACGCCGATGACGTGCCCGCCGGCGGCCAGCATCGCGTCGGCCACAATGCCCATGAGCCCGACGCCGCCACCTCCGAACACGAGGCCGATGTGGCGGCGCGTCAGTTCACGCGCGAGCTGCTCGGCCGCGTCGCGGTACTCGGGACGGTTGCCGGCGCTCGAGCCGCAGAACACACAGACGCGTTTCAATCTATTTCGATGATGCCCCAGCTCTTGCGTTCTTCGGGCGTCGCTTCCGCACCCGCGTAGACCAGCGCCGGCGCGGGTTCGGGCTGGGGCAGCCGGGCGAGCGCGTAGTGCTGCACCTCGCGCGCGACTTCCTCTTCGGTCGGCGGAACCGGACGGCAGTGCAGCCGTACCCAGAGCCGCAGCAGCGGATCGGTGAAGCTGTACTTCTTCTGGCGCGACGTCACGAGGTCGACGTCCTCGAGCCATGAGAGGTAGTCCTTGGTGGATCCCGGTGTGCGGTGCAGCCGCAGGGAGATCTCGGTCAGCGTGAGCGGTTCGTGGTCGGCGAGGATGTCGAGGATCGCCTTGAGCGCGCCGTAGCCGCGCGCACGGTGGAGGCGCAGCTCGTAGCAGAAGCGGCACCAGTGATTGAGCTCGCCCTCGACCGAGAGGAGCGCCGTGAGCGCACTGATGGGATCGGCGCCGCGGGAGCCCATTTGTGTCACGGCGTCGCGAATCGCGCGGACGTAGACCGGACGGCCGTCGGTGAGCGCTTGCACCGTTCGGCCCAGCTCGTCGCGGTCGTCGGTCGGCATCTGCTCGTAGCCGTTGAAGGCGGGCGCGAGCAGATCGGCGACGGCAAGCGCCGGGATGTGCATGACCTCGAAGCGCGAGGTCGCATCGCGCAGCAGCCGATGCGCGCGGGCGACGTACCGGGTTGTGAGCACGAACCGGTTCGGGCTGCCCGAGAGCCCCTGGAGCAGGTCGCGCAGGACGTGGCGCAGCCCCGGGAAGCTTTCGAACGTGCGCAGCTCGAGCACTTCGTCCAGCAGGAAGGTGCAAGGCTCACCACCCGGTGCGCGGGCGGTATCGAAGAAGACCAGCAGCGTGTCGAACGCCTCGCGCGCGGTGGCGGGGGTATGGTTGGCGTGGAAGGGGAAGGGCGACGAGGAGGTCACCGCCTGTAGAAACCGTTCGGGCGTTGTCGCGCAGCGTTCGACGTCTATGTACTGCGCCGCACCGCGTCCCAGGCGTTCCCGGAGACGCTGGAGCATCCACGTCCGTCCCGTCCCGCAGCCTCCGGGCACCACCGGGATCCGCGATGGAGCCGCATCGAGCGCTCCCTGAACCCGCCGTTCGAACCCCAATTGAGCACCGGTCATTCTCTTCTCCCCTCCCGCCCGCGCATTGGTATTCTCACGCCGCGCAGCTCCGCCGTCGCGATCGCTTCCGGGTACCCGGCGTCTGCATGCCGGGCCACCCCTGTTCCAGGGTCGCAGGTGAGCACCCGCTCCAGCCGCCTCGCGGCCTCCGCGGTGCCATCCGCGACAATCACCATCCCCGCGTGCAGCGAATAGCCGATGCCGACGCCCCCGCCATGATGCACCGACACCCACGTCGCGCCCGCCGACGCGTTCAGCAGCGCGTTGAGGATCGGCCAGTCGGCGATCGCATCGCTGCCGTCGCGCATGCCCTCGGTTTCCCGGTTGGGCGACGCCACCGAACCGGTGTCGAGATGATCCCGGCCGATCACGATCGGCGCCTTGACCGCTCCCGTGCGCACCAGCTCGTTGATCTTCGCACCAAACCGCGCGCGATCTCCGTACCCCAGCCAGCAGATTCGCGCCGGCAGTCCCTGAAACGCGACGCGCTCGCGAGCCATGCGAATCCAGCGGCACAGCGGCTCGTCATCAGCGAACATCTCGAGCGCTGCCTCGTCGGTCACGCGGATGTCGTCGGGATCTCCCGAGAGCGCGGCCCACCTGAACGGACCTTTGCCCTCACAGAAGAGAGGACGCACATATTCCGGCACGAAGCCCGGAATGTCAAACGCGTTTTCGACGCCGGCGCGTTTTGCCTGGGCACGAATATTGTTGCCGTAATCGAATGTGACCGCGCCGCGCGATTGCAACATCAACATCGCTTCCACGTGGCGTGCCATCGACTGCATTGAACGCTCGACATACGCTTCGGGATGACGTTCGCGGAGCACGACGGCATCAGCAAGCGACATGCCGTTCGGAATGTAGCCGTTGAGCGCGTCATGTGCGGATGTCTGATCCGTCACAATGTCCGGAAGTACGCCACGCTGCAGGATTTCCGGCAACACATCCGCTGCATTGCCTTCCAGTCCGATCGACCGTGCGGTATGTGTGCGGCGCCATCCTGCAATTGTGTCGAGCGCGTGATCCAAACTCGTCGTCGCTTCGTCGAGGTACTTCGTGGCAAGCCGCCGCTCGATGCGCTGGGGGTCGACCTCGACGACGAGCGCGGCCGCGCCATTCATGGTGGCGGCCAGCGGCTGCGCGCCGCCCATGCCTCCGAGCCCCGCGGTGACGACGACGCGCCCGCTGAGCGAGCCGCCGAAATGCGCACGCGCAGCGGCGGCGAAAGTCTCGTAGGTGCCCTGCAAAATCCCCTGCGTTCCGATGTAAATCCAGCTCCCGGCGGTCATCTGGCCGTACATCGTCAGGCCGCGGTGCTCGAGGTCGCGGAAATTCTCCCAGGTGGCCCATGCGGGCACGAGCAGCGCGTTGGCGATCAGGACGCGCGGCGCGCCGGCGTGTGTCTGAAACACGCCAACCGGCTTGCCTGACTGCACGAGGAGCGTCTCGTCGCCCTCGAGTTGCTTCAACGAAGACACGATGGCGTCGTAACAGTCCCAGTTGCGCGCCGCTTTTCCAGAGCCGCCATACACGACGAGATCGCCGGGCCGCTCCGCGACGTCGGGATCCAGGTTGTTCATCAGCATGCGCAGCGCGGCTTCCTGTCCCCAGCCCTTGCACGAGAGTGCGGTGCCGCGAGGGGCTCGGATGGTGCGCATACCAATCGTCATACGCGATGAAGTGAATGAAGTGCCTGACGGAGAGATCAGAAGCTAAGATTCGCGCGCGATGTTGTCAATTGAATTTCCCAAAAAATTTCAGTTGACTTCCAGCGGACACGCGCGCTCGAGATCTCCCGACGCGATCAGCTCTGTAATCGACGCGAGATCGCGGGACGACGAGCGGTCGTGCTCGAGCGGCGCGACGCGCGTGCGAATGAAATCATGAACACGAATCAGCGCTGATGACGAGGTGAGCGGCCGACGCAGGTCGATCGCCTGGCACGCGCAGAGCAACTCGACGGCGAGCACCTGCCGCGCACGATCGAGCGCCGCCGCGGCCTTCAGTCCCGCTCCCATGCTCATGCTCACGTGATCTTCCCTGTTGGCGGAGGTCGGAATGGTATCGACGCTGGCGGGATGCGACAGCGTCTTGATCTCGGATGTGAGCGCGGCGGCCGTGACCTGCGCCATCATCAGCCCGGATTCGAGCCCGCCGTGCCGGGTGAGGAACGCGGGAAGGCCGCTGAGCGCCGGATTGACGAGCCGTTCGGACCGCCGCTCGCTGATGGTGGCCAGTTGCGCGAGCCCGACGCACATCAGGTCGGCCGCAATCGCGACCGGCGCGCCGTGAAAGTTGCCGCCCGACACTATTTCCCTCGCGTCGGCAAACACCATCGGGTTGTCGGTGGCCGCATTGGCCTCAATCTGAAAGACCTGCGCCGCATACCCGAACGCGTCGCGTGCGGCGCCGTGCACCTGCGGCGCACACCGCATCGAGTACGCGTCCTGGACGCGGCCGCAGTGCGCATGGGCGGCGTTGATGCCGCTCCCGGTCAGCAGCGACAGCAGGTTGGCTGCCGAGGTCCGCTGGCCGGCAAACGGCCGTGCCGCATGAATTCGAGCCTCGAACGGCCTGGCCGACCCCTGGAGGCCGTCAATGCTGAGCGCCGCGGCGATGTCGGCTGCCCGCGCCAGGCGCTGGGCGCCGTGCCGCGTCAGGCCGAGGAGCGCCGTGGACATCTGCGTGCCGTTGATGAGCGCAAGCCCCTCTTTTGCCGCCAGCGTGACCTGGGTGAGGCCGGCGCGCCCGAGTCCAATCGCTCCGGGCTCCTTGACGCCGTCATGCCAGGTTTCGCCTTCGCCGATCAGCACGAGCGACAGGTGCGCCAGGGGAGCCAGGTCGCCGCTCGCGCCCACCGATCCGCGCGAGGGCACGACGGGATGCACGCGCCGGTTGAGGAGCTCCAGCAGCAGCTCCAGCGTGTCGAGCCTGATGCCCGAAAATCCCTTCGCCAGCACGTTGGCGCGCAGCGCCATGGCGGCCCGCACCACGGGAATCGGCAGCGCATCGCCGACGCCGGCCGCATGGCTGCGCAGGAGATTGAGCTGCAGCTCGGTCAGCGATTCGTGCGGAATCTTGACCTCGGCGAAGTTGCCGAAGCCGGTGTTGATGCCGTAAGTCGGGTCGTCGTGATGCGTGAATTCGTCCACGACGACGCGCGCCGCGCGCACGCGCGCCCGGGCCTCGCCGGTCAGTTGCGCGGGCGCGAAGTCGTGGGCGATGGCCACGAGTTGGTCGAGCGTCAGCGAGCCGCCGTCGAGATCAATCATGAAAGCGAAGGCCTTCCGCCGCGACGACACACCGAGACGCCGAGACACCGAGAAAACAAAAGTTTCTCTGAGCCTCGATGCCTCTGTGTGTCGTCGCGGCGAAGGTGGTTCGACATACGTAGTCCGAAGCACTTACGATATACCCGAATGTCGAAGACGAACATCGCAGTACTCGGGGCGCAGTGGGGCGACGAAGGCAAGGGCAAGATCGTCGACATGCTCACGCCGCACTTCTCGGCCGTCGCGCGCTACCAGGGCGGGCACAACGCAGGGCACACGGTCTACGTGCAGGGCAAGAAGTTCGTCCTCCATCTCATCCCGTCGGGCATCCTGCATCCGGGTGTCACCTGCATCATCGGCAACGGCGTCGTCGTCGACCCGCAGGCGCTCTTCAAGGAGATCGACGAGCTGGGCCGCATGGGGATCTCGATCGACGGCCGGCTGCTGATCAGCGAGAAGGCGCACGTCATCCTCCCGTATCACCGCGAGCTCGACGTGCTCTCGGAAGCGCGCCGCGGCGAGCGGAAGATCGGCACGACGTCGCGCGGCATCGGCCCCGCCTACGAGGACAAGATCGGCCGGCGCGGCATCCGCATCTGCGACCTGCTCGGCGACCGCGCCGCGCTCCAGGAGGAGGTGCGTGAGAACGTCAACGCACGCAACCGCATCATCAAGGACACGACGCTCGACTGGAAGCCGCTCTTCGACCAGGTGATCGCCCACGGCGAGCGCATGCGTCCGTGGGTGGGCGACGTGTCGCTCTTTCTCGCGCGGCTGATCGCAGACGGGAAGGCGGTGATGTTCGAGGGCGCGCAGGCGACGCTGCTCGACATCGATCACGGGACGTATCCCTTCGTGACCTCGTCGAACGCGTCGATTGGGGGCGTGTGCACCGGCCTCGGCGTGCCGCCGCGCGCGATCGGCGGCGTGCTGGGCGTAGCCAAGGCGTACACCACGCGGGTGGGCGAGGGGCCGCTGCCGACCGAACTGTCGGGAGCGCTCGCCGATCGCCTGCGCGAGACCGGCCAGGAGTACGGCGCCTCAACCGGACGTCCGCGCCGCTGCGGCTGGTACGACGCGGTTGTCGTGCGCTACTCAGCGCGGATCAACGGACTGGACGCATTGGCCCTCACCAAGCTCGACGTGCTCGACGGCCTGGAGCACGTCCACATCTGCACCGGCTACGCCACGGCCAACGGCACCCTGACGGAGTTTCCCGCCGACCTGCGCGTGCTGACCGGCGCGACGCCGATCTACGAAACGATGCCCGGCTGGACGACGCCGACGAAGGGCGCCACGAAGGTGGAACAACTCCCGCCCGAAGCGCAGCGCTACGTCCGGCGCCTGGAAGAGGTGAGCGGCGTGGACTGCGCGATCATCTCGACCGGATCCGATCGCGCCGAGACGATCGTGAGGCCGGAATCGGCGGTCGCTGGGTGGATCAAATAGTAGGCAGTAGCCTACTTCTTCGTATTCGTCTCGATGAACTTGCCGACCGAGGTCTGGTCGGCATCAAAGAATTCAATTCCTGCGCGATAACGAGGGGCGCCGCCTTTGGGGATCTCGAACGAGGCCCAGGCGACGGCGCCGCTGAAGCGCATCGTGCGCGCCGCATCCGGCAGCGAGATGCGAAGGCGCTGATTCGGCTTGAGGATCGTCGGGGAGACCACGTGCGCGCCGACGAGCGACAGGTCCACGAGCGCGGCGGGGTTGCCGTCGATCGTCACGTCGATGCCCTCGACAATCTTGAATCGCGGGGCCCGGCGGGTGCCGCGCGTGTCGAGCGCGGCCGCGGCGGGCGACGGTGGCGCCTCGGCCACGGCGGCCGGCGCCGAGCCCGACTGGTTGTCGCCAGGCTTGCGTGACACGCGGGAGTAGGCGCTGTCGTGCGCGACGATGCGGATCTCGCATCCGGAGAGCGAAGGATCGGCCTTGATGCGGTTGATGAGCGCCGCGCCGCGCGAGGTCGCGGCGAACAGCCGCTCGAGCGCGATGACGTCCGGACGCTGGCGCGTGATGACATCGAGCGCCCGCAACGCGTCCACGTCAGAAAATATCTGCGCGCCGCCGAGATCCTCTCGTTCCTGGAGCGCGGGCAGATGTTCGGGGGACGCGATCAGAACCGTAGCCGGCACAGTCTGTCAGTTTAACCCAAAAAACAGGCGCGAAAGTTGACCACAATGACAGGCGTCGTGGAGTCGCTGGCCGTTCGCTGCGAGGGTCTGACAAAACGGTACGCCGACGTCGTCGCCGTCGACGGCCTGTCCCTGCACGTCCGCCGCGGCGAGTGCTTCGGCCTGCTCGGCCCGAACGGCGCCGGCAAGACCACGACCATCGAGATCCTGGAAGGACTGCTGGCGCCGGATGCGGGCGACGTGGATGTGCTCGGCTTGCGGTGGGGGAAAGACGACCGCGAGTTGCGGCAGCGGCTCGGCGTCCAGCTTCAGGAAACACAGTTGGCCGAGAAGTTGACCGTCGAAGAGACCCTCCGCCTCTTCAGGTCGTTCTACCACCGCGGCCGCACCGTCGACGAGCTGCTCCAGATCGTCGAGCTCGAATCGAAGCGGCGAAGCTGGGTGGGCAAGCTCTCCGGCGGCCAGAAGCAGCGGCTCGCGGTCGCGTGCGGGCTCGCCGGCGATCCCGACCTCCTGTTTCTCGACGAGCCGACGACCGGCCTCGATCCCCAGTCGCGGCGGCAGTTGTGGGAATTGTTGAAGCAGTTCCGGGCGCAGGGCGGCACGATCCTCCTCACCACGCATTACATGGACGAGGCCGAGGCGCTGTGCGACCGCGTGGCGATTGTGGACCAGGGCCGCGTCATCGCACAGGGTGTGCCGCGCGAGCTGATAGCCTCGCTCGGCGCCCCAAAGGTCGTCGTCCACCAGGGGACGCTCGAGGACGTGTTCATGTCGATGACCGGAAAGCACCTCCGCGATGAATAGGGGAGGCGCGCGTCATCCGCTCATCGAGCTGACGCTCGCGCGCGTGCGTGAGTTCGTGCGCGAGCCGGAGGCGCTCTTCTGGACGTTCATCTTCCCGATCATCATCTCGGTCGCGCTCGCGGCGGCATTTCCAGGGGGCCGCGTGACGCCGGTGCTCGTCGGCCTCGAGCCTGGCCCCGCCGCCGACGCAGTACGCCAGGCGCTCACGGCCCAGGAGAACATCACGCTGCGGGACATCGCGCCGCGCGAGCAGGCGCGCGCGATTCGAGAGGGCACCGTCCACATCGTGGTCGTTCCGCTCGAGCCGCCGGTCTACCGGTTCGACCCGGCCCGCGACGAGAGCCGCATCGCCCGCCTCGTGGTCGACGCGGCCCTGAAGCGCGCGGGCGGACGGCAAGACCCATGGCAGGCGCGGGAAGAGCCGATGGTCGTGGCAGGTTCGCGCTACGTCGACTGGATGATTCCGGGCATCGTCGGGATGACCATCATGGGCACCGGGATGTGGGGTGTCGCGTTCTCGATCGTGCAGGCCCGGCTGCGGAAGGTGCTGAAGCGGCTTGCCGCGAGCCCGATGCGCCGATCGGAGTACCTGCTGGCGCAGATCTGCGCGCGGCTCGTCTTTCTCGTCCCGGAAGTCGTCATCCCGTTCGGGTTCGGCGTGCTGGCGCTCGGACTGCCGATTCGCGGGTCGTATGGCGCCATCGCGGTGGTGTGCCTGGCCGGCGCCGTGGCGTTCAGCGCGATCGGCCTGCTGGCGGCGGCCCGCCCACGCACCTTCGAGGGGATCTCCGGGCTTCTCAACCTCCTGATGCTGCCGATGTGGATCCTGAGCGGGGTCTTTTTCTCCTCGGCGAACTTTCCGGGCGCCATCCAGCCCTTCGTCCAGGCCCTGCCGCTTACCGCCCTCATCGACGCCCTGCGCGCGGTGGTGCTCGAAGGGGCAATGGTTGAGGATATTTCGGGAGAGTTGCTCCTGCTCGGTGTGTGGACGGTTGTTCCGTTCTCACTCGCAATGACGCTGTTTCGTTGGAGATAACGTCGATCCAGCACGGCCGTTGAACCTGGCCTTTCGCTTGCAGCCGTCCAGCTCGGATGGAAACGATGGCGATTCACCGGATCATCGAACAACACGCAGCAGAACGCGGCGACGCGCCGGCGCTGCTCGACGAACACCGGGCGCTGACCTATCGCGACCTGAACCAACGTGCGAACGCCGTCGCCCGGTGCCTGCTGGCACATGCGTTCCGGCGGGGGGCGACCGCGCTGATCAACATGCCACGGTCCTTCGATCTCGCCGTGATGTGCCTGGGCGTACTGAAGGCGGGCGGCGCGTATGCGTGGCTCGACTGCGATCCGTCCTGGCCTCACGGCATTTCGATCCCGCAGCGTGACGGCGCCGGCGACGAGCTCAAGGTCCTCGCGATCGATGTGACGGGGGCGATTGCCGCCCCCGCGCAGTCTGCTGCGAACCTCCCGATCCTGACCCGCGGCACCGACATCGCCTGCGTGCTCGGCCGGTTCACCTCGCACTCGGTGCTCGTGCCTCACTCCACCGTGACGGCCATGCTCGCGAAAGCCAGCGGCGTTCCCTCGCAGACGTCATGGTCGGACGACCCTGGTGTTCTGGATCTGTGGGTGGGCTTGATGGCTGGCGCCACCGTGACGATGGCGCCCCAGGGACAACTGACCGCTACGGCCGCGTAAGGCGCGCGGCATCTTTCTCATCCTCTCGCACAACCTCATGCGGCTCCTTGTCGAGCCGCAATCCCTGGAATGAGGGATGCCGGACCTTGCCGTCGGTGGTCCACTCGGTGAATTCCACCTCGCACACGAGCGCCGGCTTTGCCCAGTGTGCGCCGCGGGAGACGGCTCTCGGCGGCGGCGGGTCGAAGGGGCAGGTCTTCCGCTCGAGGCCGTCGAGCCGGCGCCGCAGGTCGAGCGCGAGCGTCTGTGTGAAACCGGTGCCCACTTTTCCGCAGAACACCAGCCGGTCGCCCTCGTAATAGCCGATCAGCAGCGCACCCAGTCCGGCGCGCATGCCTTCAGGATCCGTGAATCCGCCGATCACACACTCCTGCCGCAGGGTGCATTTCGACTTGAGCCAGTCGCCATGGCGCCCTTCGCGATGCGGTCGATCGCGTCGCTTCGAGATGATGCCCTCGAGTCCGAGGCGGCACGCCTGCGCAAAGAACTCATCGCCGCGGCCATCGATGTGTTCGCTGTAGCGGATGCGGCCCGTCTTGCGGCCGCCGACCAGCGCGCGCAGCCGCGCCTTGCGCGCCTCCAGCGGCAACGAGGCGACCCGCTCGGCGTCGAGCCGCAGGAGGTCGAAGACAAAATAGACGAGCGTGGTGCGCGCGCCGTCGCGGGCCGATGCGTTCTGGAGCGCCTGGAAGCTGGTCTTGCCGTCCGGCAACACCATCGCCACTTCGCCGTCGAGGAGCGCATCCCTGGTCGGGAGCTGTGCGGCGGCTGCCACGACCTCCGGGAACGCCTGCGTCCAGTCCTTGCCGTTGCGGCTGATGAGGGTGATCAGTCCGCCGCGGATACGGCATCCGATGCGGTAGCCATCGAACTTGATCTCGTGGAGCCACTCCTCGCCGCGCGGCGGTGCCTTGACGAGCGTGGCGAGCTGCGGGCGGTACTCAGATTCGGGCACGGAGTCTGACCGTCGCCTCCGTAACCATCATGCGGGCCTCCGCCTGCCGCCCATCTCCGCCGCCTCGCGCTGCTTGGCGGCGCGCAGCTTCTTCAGCGCGCGGCTCTCGATCTGGCGAATGCGCTCGCGCGTCACCGACAGTTGCCGGCCGATCTCCTCGAGCGTGTGCTCACGGTCGGTGCCGAGCCCGTACCGGAGGCGCAGCACTTCGCGTTCGCGGTCCGACAGCGGCGCGAGCGCCCGTTCGACCTCATTGGCGACGTCGCCGTCGATCGCCGTGTCTTCCGGAGAGCGGACGCTGACGTCGGGAAGCATGTCGCCGAGCTCGGAGCCGTCGTCTTCGCCGATCTTCATCTCCAGCGAATACGGCGTCTTCTGCGCTTCGAGCAGCAGGCGCACTTTGGCCACCGGGATCTTCAGGCGATCGGCGAGATCCTGCGGACTGGGCTCGCGGTTGCCAGCCGACCGCAGCGCCTTGCGCTCTTTCTCGAGCTTGTTGAGCGATTCGATCACGTGAACGGGCAGCCGGATCGTGCGGCCTGAATCGGCGATCGACCGGGTGATCGCCTGGCGAATCCACCACGTCGCATAGGTCGAGAACTTGAAGCCGCGGCGGAACTGAAATCGATCCACGGCCTTCATCAGCCCGATGTTGCCCTCCTGGATCAGATCGAGGAAAGAGAGGCCGCGGTTGAGGTAGCGCTTGGCGATCGACACGACCAGCCGCAGGTTGGCTTCCATCAGCTCGCGCTTGGCGTCGCGCACCGTCTCTTCCGCGGCTTCGACCTTGGCGAATCGGCGGCGAAATTCGGCCTTCGGGATGCCTGCCCGCGCTTCGAGCGCGCGGCAGCGATCGAGGCGTTCGGCGCGAGGCACCTGCTCGAGGTTGCGGAACTCGGCGTCGATCTCCCGCAGCTCCGTCACCACGTCGTCGATCAGCGCGGGGCGGATCGGCTGCGCCGCCAGCTCGCCGGCGATCGCCTTGCGCGCCTTGTCGATGCTCTTCTCCGTATCGGTGCGCGTCTTGGTGCCGACCCGCGGGTTCTCGAGACGCGTGCGAAGGTTGTCGATCAGGCAGCGACGCCGCTTGATGCGCGCAAAGGCCTTCATCACCGGCGTCGTGGTCTCTTCGCGCAGCTCGCCGCCTTCGGGGAGGAGGATCAACTCCGCGGCCGGGTCGCCTTTCACGCGGATTCGGTCGGCGAGCGCCACCAGGGTCTGCACCGCCGCTGGAATGTCACCGAGCGCGGCCACGAGCTCTCGCTGGGCGTTTTCAATCCGCAGGCCAATCGCCTGCTCGTCTTTCGCCTTCAGCAGCTTCCGCTTGCCGATGTGCTGGAGGTAGACACGAACCAGGTCGACGTCCTCACGCGACCCCGGGACCGCGGCCTCCGCCACCCCGGATTGTTCCTCGTCTTCGTCGTCTTCGAAGCCGTCTCTACCCGGGACCGGCTGAGCCGTAAACGCCTCCGGCTCCTCTTCGGTGAGCAATCGCTCGGGGGCGACCTGAAACGGCTGACCTTCTTCTGTGTCTTCGCGCTCTTCGACGTCGAGGCCAAACTCATGCGCACGGCGCCGCCAATCGAGCACGTGTACCTGGTTTGACGGGTCGTTCCACTCGATCAGTGACTTCCGACGAGACGCTTTTGTCGCCATGAGTCCTGCTGTAAATGCAAGGCGGTTGCCCTGCCGCCGGGCCGCTGGCGCGGCCGGACGCGCCGTGACTATGGCATCATCCGGTCTCACAGAAAAGGGGGGTTCGTGATGATGCGCGCAACCGTAGCTCTGGCCCTGCTCCTTGGGGGCTTTTCGGGATTTGATGCGGCGTCCCTGTCTGGCCAGGCGGCCGCCGGATGGACGTCGCTGTTCGACGGCAGGAGCCTCGACGGCTGGACGCCGATTGGCGACGCGAACTGGAGGCTGGCCGAAGGCGCCGTGCAGGCCGACAAGGGCTCGGGCTTCCTGGTGTCGAAGCAGTCTTACGGCGACTTCGAGCTCCGGACCGAAGTCTGGGTAGACGAGCCGGCAAACAGCGGTGTATTCATCCGCATCTCCGATCCCACGATGGTGAGCTCGACGACGTCGTACGAGGTCAACATCTTCGACACGCGCCCCGACCCGGTCTATCGCACCGGGGCCATCGTCAACATCGCCAAGCCGATGAGCGTGGAGAACGCGGCGAACAAGTGGAACACGCTGGTGATTACCGCGAAGGGTCCGCGATTGACGGTGAACCTCAATGGCAAGCCGATGGTGGACGTGCAGGACACCAAGCATTCGCGCGGACCGATTGCGCTCCAGTACGGCGCGGGCGTCGTGAAGTTCCGGAAAGTCGAGATCAGGTAAGGGTGGAGGGCGTCTGTTTCTTTGGTACAATGCGCGCTCCACCCGCCATCGATCGCCGTGGCGGCGGAGCCGGGCCCCTAGCTCAGTGGTAGAGCACCTGACTTTTAATCAGGGTGTCTTGGGTTCGATCCCCAAGGGGCCCACCAGCCTTCGCTTACCCTGTCCGCCGCGAAGGCTGTCAGCCATGGCGCGCAGCGCGACGGCGGACGTGAGAGCTTCGGCTGGCAAGCCACTACTGCCTATCTCGTGAACACCACAATCAGTGCGAGGGCCGCGAGAAGCAACGCCAGCCCGCTGAGAGCTACGGGTAGCCACCGCATCACCTGAAGCGCCGGCACGGCGCGAATCGCTTCCTCGATGTGTGTCTCCGGTTGCGGCGTGAAGAGCGACTGACGCATCACGCGCCTGGAGGCGATCACATCGCGGATGCCTTCGTCCAGGTGCCGCTGGTGGATCATCTTCAAGGCATCGTTCCCCGGCTCGCTTGCCGCAGCCATCGCCGCTTTCAGCACCGCGTTGCGGATGTCTCCGCCGGTGGCCTCGTACTGTTCCGCGAGCGAACGGAAGTTCACATCGGGTGCGAGCGGCGTGAGCCTGGGATGCATCTGCACGCGCCAGATCTGCTCTCGCTCGGCCACGCCAGGCATTTCGAACAGCACGTGCGTCCGGATGCGGCGTTCGAACGCCGGGTCGAAGTTCGCCGCGAGGTTGGTCGCGAAGATCACGACCCCGCTGAACGACTCGAGCTCCTTGAGCAGCACGTTGACGACCGTATTCGATTCCCGGAGGAAGGCATGCTCTGTCGAGGAGGAGCGGCGCGCGGCGATGGCGTCGGCTTCGTCGAAGAGCAGCACGGCGTTCTGCTCGCGCGCGAGGCGGAACACCGCCGCGACGTTCTTCGGCGTCTCGCCCATCCAGAGCGATTCCACTTCCGCGTAGCGGACGACGAGCAGGTGCCGACCGAGCGCATGGGCGATGGCCTCCGCGCATATCGTCTTACCGGTGCCGGGCGGCCCGGCAAAGTTGAAGGCGAGCGCCAGACCAGCCGGGTGCCTCTCGCCGAGCCCCCAGCGGTTGAAAATCAGGTCGTGGCTGGTGACATGGACCAGCGCCTGGTCGAGGGCTCGCCGGGTCGCCGGCGGCAGGATCACATCGTCAAAGCTGCGGCGGGGCACCACGGTCTCGACTGTGCGGCGGGAGCCTGTGAGGCCGTTGAGGACACGAAGGAGCGGGTTGGTCATCAGATGGAAGTCGAATGCAAACCCACATCCATCGACGTCTGTGTCAAAATGGTCTGTCGCACTCGCTCCGACAGACGTCCCCATCGTCCAGAGGCCTAGGACGCGGCCCTTTCAAGGCTGAAACCAGGGTTCGAATCCCTGTGGGGACGCCAGATTATGTGGAAAGTTCCCCTGTCGTTCAGGGTTGATGTGAAAAGCAAGTGAAGGGAAGGGCCGGAACAACCAGCCCCTTCCTTTGCCTGCCGTGAGCGCCATGGCGGAGAAGCGCCGCTCACTCGTCCGGAAGCGTCCCGCCGTCACCTACACCGTCTACGTCATAGAACTGTCTCGCGACTGCCTGCGAAAGCCGTGTGCCTTCGCACCGCTCTACGTCGGCCAAACCGCCCACACGCCCGAGCACCGATTCGAGCAACATCAGGCAGGAGGGAAGCTGGCCGCGCCCAAAGCGCACAGATATGGCGTCCGTCTTCGCTACGACCTGATGGAGGGGATTGAACGGTGCGCCACCAGGAAGGAGGCGGAGCAGATGGAAATGTCAGTCGCGAAGGCGTTGGAGCAACGGGGGCATCGGGTGTTTTGGGGGTGATGGCCACAACGGTCGGCGAGCCATCGACCGCTGAACGCGAGACCGAACTTCGTGCGCTTCGCGGCATGCCTCGTCGACGTGGCCGAATAACGCCTCGAGGTCGCGCAGCGTGTGATTCTTGCTCTCGGCCATCGCACCTCGGCTCACAGCACATTGGTTGCCGAGCTGCGGCTCACGAGCTGCGGCTCAGCTTTCGGTATGGAAGGAATCATTCTGATAGTTGAGGACGATCCAGAGTTGCGCGAGCTAGCGATCTCAATCCTGCGGATTTCGCGTGCATTCTCAAGAAGCCGATCTCGGTTGACACTTTGGCCAATGCGGTCGCGCACTGTCGCGGCGCTCACTCGCACCTATTTCTGCGCTTCGACGATGACGCGTCCGTCGGTGTTCAGGTACACGCGGTACCTGTTCCCGTCCGTGCACGACGCGGCGTAGTCGTTCTCGGCCAGCAGCTTGACCGCGACGACCTCCCCGCACGGCTTCCCGTGCAGCGCGATCACCACCGTCAGATCTTTTTTCAGCGCTTCCTCGTCCTGCGCCGGCGACGCAACCGAGGGCAGCGCCGCGACGAACGCGAGGGCCAGCGACACAGTCAGTGTCTTCATGACGGTTTCGTTTCAGACGTCGAGTGTCGCGAACCCCACCGGGTCCACGAGCAGGCCCCAGAGAGCCTCGCGTGACGACAGGATGACGGACGCGAGCCTCTTGTCGTCATCCTGCACCAGCGACAGCACCTTCATGATGAGCAGGTCGTACGACCGGCGCAGATCCGCCGCCGTGAGCTTCCTGGTGCCCTGGTGGAACTCGCGGAGCCGATCCAGGAGATCGTCCATCTGGTTCTTGAGCGTGAGCTTGCTGAAGAAGCCGATCGCCTTCGTGTTCGTGAGCTCCTGTTTCAGCGTCGCCAGATCCAGCGGCGCTGTTGCGGCGGGCGGCTTCGCAACAGATACGGCGGCCGCAGGTGCGGCGGGAGTCGCGGGTTTCGACGCTGGTGTTGCCGTCCCGGCGACGGCCTTCGGAGCCGGTGATGGAGGTGTGGCGATCGCCTGTGGAGCGGGCGCTCTCGAAACGGATGGTGCTGCCGCTGGTGCGGGCGTTGCCGGCACCGGCTGCGGCGGTCTGGCGTCGGCCTGCGGTGTCGCTGGCGTGGAGCTCGGCGCATCCGCCAGTGCTGGTGTTGTGGCGGGCGGAGGTGGAGCAGTGACGGAAGATTCAGGCGGCGGCTGCGCCTGCCGTGCTGGTTCGACTGCGGGCTGTGGCGCGGCTGGTGCTGTCACAACGGTCTGCTCGGGCGGTAGCGTGCAACAACCTGAGCACAGCACCAGCAAGATAGCTGGTCCGACGCGGCCACTAACAGTCATCCTCCCCGTGTGGTCCGCAACTTCGATACCAGCCTCAGTCGCTCGACAGAGCTCGTTCCGCGGTGACTTCCGTCCTCCAGGGCGTCAGATTCTCAGACGCGTTCGAGAAGTTTTACCGGAGCGGGCGCGAAAAAATTCCGACTGCGAGTCCACCTACCGCCTTGAACGAAAGCGCTGTTCTTGCCGATAAGCCGACAGTGCGCAGCGGTGACCGTAACTCAGTCAGTAAGTCCCATCACAATAAAGACTTGCGTGGTCTGATGTCGCTGATTGGCGTGCTAACGTGGACGCTCGCCTTCACCATCGCTGGAGTCGACGCCGGCGGTGTCGTTGAGATCGGCGGCGGGTGGCAGCTCGTGCATCCGTCTCCGGTGATGCAAAGCATCACGCGGACGGCATTCGTCCATCCGCCGTTCAGCGACCGGTTCAATGTCTATTTCTCCACGCTCGAAAGCTACCACCGCCAGCCGGGAGAGCCGGACCGCTTCGTCTTCGCGCGCTATCGGCCGGACCTGAACGAGGTGAGCCCGGTCGAGGTCGCCGGCGCGATCGAGGCGCGGGTCTCGGCCTTTGCGCCGGCGCTGGGGCAGTATGTGCTCGGCACCTCGCTCGAGCCCTCGCTCCTGCTCTACGACGCGGATCGCCATGCCACGACGAGGACGTATTCCTTCTCGCGAACCGGCGCGTGGATTCATGGCCTGGCCGTTCGCGGCGAGCACGCCTATACGATCCTGAGCTCCCCGACCGATGCCAGTCCGTCGATCGTCAGCGTCAATCTCCGGTCGGGTGCGCAGACGGCGATCCCCGTTCCCCCGAGCGCGACGGGTTGGGCCGGCGTGCAGACGGTCGATCCGACGGGGCGCATCTGGTGGTTTCGCAATTTCCATCCAACGGAGTCGATGTGGTTCGACGTCGGCGGCGGCGCCAGACCGCGACTGATTGCCGGGTACGAAGGGTGGACACCGGAATCGTGGGATGTCTGGCGCGGCCGGGAATATGTGACGCTGTCCAGGCCACCGAATCTCGTCCAGGTGGTCGCGGTGGATCTCGCCACGTTGCGCCCCCGCGACGCGGCCGCGAGCGACGCCGAGGAAGCGTTGTTCCGCAGCGTCGTTCGCGTCGATCTGTTTCATAGCGCCGACGATTCAGCGGGCGCGCTGTACGTGAACCCCGGCACCTCCGAGTTCTACCGCCGTCTCCCCGCAACGGATCGGCTGCAGCCAATGGGACGGATGAGCCTGGGCCGGTTCCTCATCTCCTCGCACGAGCTCGGCGTACAGGAACATCCGGTGCGATGGCTCGATGAGGCAGGCGCAGAAATCAACGTGCTCGGTGCCGATGCCGATGGACGCCTCCTCACGTGGCGCCGCGGCGCCAGGCAAGTTGGCGTGTTCAATCCATTCGAGGCCGCATCGCGCGGGCCCTCGTGGCAGGAACAGCGGACTCCTCCCGTGCACCTCTCGACCGCGACGATTACCGCCCTGGTCGGCGCCTCTGACGGCTCGGTCGTCGGAGCGGGCCTGCTGACGATGAGCGACATGTTCGCATTCGACCCAGGCAGTGATGCCGTGCGCGCGCTCGAACAGGCGATTCCCGGCGGCGAGGGACAGGTGAACACGCTCTTCAGCGGCATGGACGGCCGCATCTACGGTGCCGGGTATCCCGACGTGGTCCTGTTCCGTTGGGATCCGGGGCTTCCGTGGCAGCCAGGCGCCAACCCGGACAGCAATCCACGTCATCTGCCGCCGCTCGGACACGGGCCGCAGATGCGCGCGAGCCGCGGCATCCAGGACCGGGCGGGCCGCATCTGGGTGCAGTCGACGTCCGATTATTCCGAGGTTCAGGTTCACGCCGTCACACGCGCGAACTTCGATACCGGCGAGGTCATCGTCCGCACCGATACCGAGCACGGCTTTCCGGTGGTTACCGAGCTCGCGCTTCTTGGTCCGCGGCTGATTGCCGCCGGGTCTCGGCGCGGACAGCATGCGTTGTACGTGATCGATCCGGATGAGTTTCGGATCGTGCGAACGATCCCGGTCGCACAGCCAGTGACCGCCCTGGTGAATACGGCGCCGGCCGCCGATGATGGTCTGGTGCTGGCGTCGGCGGGGCGCATGGTGTTCAGCGTGACGCCGGACGGAGACCTCCTGCCAGTCGCCGAAGGCCCGGGGGACGTGCTGCGGCTGATAGCCGGTCCCGAGGGGAGCGCGCTGATGATCGGCCAGACGTTCGTCGCGCGATTGCCAGCCCAGGGGGGGGGAATCGAGCTGCTCTGGTCCGAGCCTGGGGCGACGCTGTTCGAGGATCCGGGCTGGCTCGCGGCGGCGGTCTCCGGCGACGTGCTGTATGTGGCGCGGGGGCAGGCGCTCTGGAAACTGATGCTCGGCCCGCCGCCGCGCCAGTAGATCTCTACTTCGCGAGCGGGTCTGGCCGCATCTGGAACTTCATCACCTTGCTCGTCGTTCCTCTGCCCGTCTCCATGTGGAACGGCGCTCTCGTTGAGATAGTGGTCCAGATGCCGCGACCCTTCCAGCCGGCGTTGGGGTCGTCGATGCGGCCATCCATCCACTTGGTGTAAAAGCCCAGCGGATACGGCACCCGCAGCGTCACGAACTTGCCGTCCTTCAGCGCCAGCAGTCCTTCGGCCGCATTCCCGGTATTGATCGGCACGTTGCGTCCGAGTCCGAGCGTGTCGAACTGATCGACCCAGGTGTAATAGCTGGCCTCGGTGCTGCCGGAATCGGTGACGCCCTTGAACTGCGGCACCGGCTCGGGATAGAGGGTCCAGCCTTCGGGACAATGCTGACCGGTGGCTGTCGGACCGTTCAGCGGGCCCTTGCACTGGCGCCGGTCGAAGCTCGCGAGGTGGCCGCTGGCCAAAGCCGCCCAGTACACACCGTTGCGATCGACGTCGCCGCCACGCGGTGAGAACCCCTGCACCTTCGCGTTCGGATTGTCGGCGGGAGGTTGATAGATCTCCACGAGCGCCGTCTCGGGAGGGTTCGTCCCTGGCGCCAGCCGGATGACGGCTCCGGGATAGCCAAGCTGCGTGCCCCAGACCGAGCCATCAGGCGCCGGCGCCACGGCGTAGAGTGCGCCGCCGATTCGCTGGTCCTTGCTCGCATCGAGCGGCTGATTGGGTTCGACATATGCGTCGCGCTTGCCATTGCCGTTGGCGTCCCTGATCAGCGCGGTCCAGCCCTGCGACTTCATCTCGTCCTGCGTGTCGTCGAACATCTTCGTGTTCAGCCAGCCGATCACCTGACCGCCGCCGCTGGTCCACAACGTGTGGTTCGCGTCCTCGGCGAACATCAGGTGGTGGGTGCCGAAGCAGGTGCTGATGTGCGTCAGCTTCTTCGTCGCGGGATCGTACATGGCGAGGTGGCGGCCTGCATTGGCGACCGGGAAGAGCTTCGCCGACGGGTGGCTCGACCCCTCCTTGCACTCGGCCGGGTTTGCATTGGGCCGAACCGTCGATGTCAGCCAGACCCGCCCCCGGTGATCGATCATCGGATTGTGGACGTTGTTCTTGCTGGTCCAGATCGCCTCGTCGCCCCAGTACGGCGAAGGTTCCGGCATGGCCGCGTTGGTCGCGGGCGTGTTCGGGTCTCGGACCGTCAACGGCACCTGGCTCGCGCTGTGGGTCACCGGATTCAGCACCGGGACGTAATCGGCGCTGAGTTCGAGCGAACCGTATACCGGCCCATTCGCATTGACGCGCGGGTTCCTCCGGTCCGTCGACACGACATCGTGCAGGTACGCCTTCGGATCGGCCCAGTCCCACTGGGTGATCACCACGTTCCGCTCGAGCCCCTGCGGCCGTGCCGGCGCCGGTGGAACCGCACCGGCGCGGATCCGGTCGGTCCAGTCCGCGAACATCTTCAGCACGCGCGCGCGGCCGAACTGGTTGAGCGCGTTGCTCATCTGTCCGCCGGCCTGCCCCGACTTCACGCGGCGATCCCACGCCGCGACGGTGGTGGGGAAGGGACCGAGCGCCGCCGGGATCTCCCGGGTCGCCTTGGTGCCGATGCCGTGGCACGCCGTGCAGCCCCCGGACTTCACGCTGCGGATCCAGTCGCCCTGGCTCTTCATGTTCGGCGAGATGCCGTTGCCGCCATCGCCCGTGCCCGGAAACTCGCTCTTGGCCGGCATCTCCATCAACGAAAGCCAGTGCGCGGCCGGATAGTATTGCGCCGCCGCCGCCGGCGAGCTCGCCCGCACCGCCTGGAGATTCAGGTGCTTGCCTGGAGCGGTCTGGATCTTCGGCGAATCCACCAACCCGTATCCACGAACCCAGACGCGGTAGGTGGCCATGGGAAGGTCGGGCACCAGATATCGTCCGCGGTCGTCGGTGACGACAATCTTCGCGAACGGAGTGGCCAGGTCGGTCGTTTCGGCGATCACCCAGACGCCGGCCTCGGGTCCGGATGGGCCGGTCACCGTCCCCGCCAGGTCGTCGTTGTCGACGGCGATCAGGGTGGCGGGGGCCTGGAACGCACGCGTGCCGCTCACGACTCCTGTCCAGACGGCCAGTCCGATGGCGATTCCGACGGTTAGTAGCTTCTTGGG
>CANIBQ010000090.1 GCA_947465645.1 Acidobacteriota bacterium
CCGGCAATCCAGCCGGCCTGGCCGTCGTACACCGTGGTCATGTCTCCATCGAAGCCATGGACGACCATCACGCGCTGGTTGGGCGCCCTGACAAGGATTTCGACGGGGACCTTCAGCGATAACGTATCGTAGCCGCCGTAAATCCCCTTGATGCTCAACGTTCGGATCGTCGCGAGCCGTTCGGCGCCGCCGAGGGCCTGGAGGTATTTTCCGAGAATCGTGTCGATTGAAGGGGCGCCGGGCTCCGAGCGTGCAATCTGGAACGGGTCTCGAGGCAGCTCGTTGCTGTACTGGACGGCCAGATCCGGTACGACCTCTGGGCGGTTGGTTCCACCGTGGCAGGACCAGCAGGACACCACCGCGCGCCCCCCGAAATTGGTCTTGTTGATGGTCGCGACCATCGCCATCATCCGGCGCGTCGTCGCCTTACGCGGGGTGTCGTCGGCGTACCTGCCCCAATCGCCGCCGCTCTCCCCCACGTGGCAGTCCGTGCAATTGAGACCGGTGGAGGCCGAAATGAACCCCATGGTGTCCATGAACTCGTCAACCGGGATACCGCGCAGCATCTGCACGTTCTTGAACACGTCTTCTGCCAGCGGCACCTTCTGCTCGGCGCCCTGCGGCCCTCCCGCCTGGCCACCCGCCGTCACCGCGATCGAGCCGCTCGCCATGGCGGCCGCCGCTACGATCAACGCTCTGCACACCTGCTTCATCGTCGCTCCTTCGTCTGGGATCGGCTGCGCGCATCGTACGCGTCTGCGGCCGCCGCGGCAACCGAAATGCTCTTGACGGCCGCAATGGCGCCGGGTATCGTGTGCTCCCATTTCTGCGAGGAGTGCGATGACTGACTCACGTGCGTATGACCGTCGGCGGTTTCTCACCGGGATTGCGGCCGCCAGTGCGGGTGCGCTGTTCGCGCGTTGCGCCGGTCCGGCGCCAGAGCAGGCCGCGGCTCCGGCCGCTTCGCCTTCGGGATCGGCCGCCCTCATGGACGTGGCCGCAGGACGCCGGATCGATGTTCACCATCACTTCACCTCCCCTGGCTGGTTCAAGGAGCTCGAGGCGGCCAACCTCGTGCCCGGCGCGCGCCGAGGGTGGACGCCGGAAAGAAGCCTCGAGGCGATGGACAAGGCCGGGACCGCCACCGCGCTGATTTCCACCGGGCAGGCCGGCGGCGCCTTCACGCCCGAACGGCTGAAGCAGCGCGGCGTGTCGGCCGCGCAGGGGGCCGACACGGTAAAGCGGCTCGCGCGTGAAGCCAACGAGTACGTCACCAAGGTGGCCGCCGATCATCCCGGCCGCTTCGTGCTGATGGCGTCGCTGCCGATGCCCGACCTCGACGCCAGCCTGAAGGAGCTGGAGTACGCGATGGATACGCTGAAGGCCGGCGGCGCGTTCCTGCCGACCAGCTTCGTCGACAAGTACATCGGCGATCCCTCGTTTACGCCGCTCCTCGAGGAGCTGAACCGCCGCAAGGTCACCGTGTATACGCACCCGACCGACGCGGCCTGCTGCATCGGCATCATCCCCAAGCTGATCCCGAACGTCATCGAGTACGGCACCGACACGACGCGGATGATCATGAGCCTGATCGTCAACGACGCGCCGAACAAGTTCCGCGACATCACCTGGATCTTCTCGCACGCCGGCGGCACCATGCCGTTCCTTGTCGAACGCATCGTCGGCAACGACGGCGACCTGGCCCAGACGCTGACCAACGAGGTCGAGCGCGACTCGCGCCTCGATCAGTTGCGGCGTTTCTACTACGACACGGCGCAGACCGCGAATCCCGTGGCGATGACGGCGCTCAAGCAGGTCGTCGGCGTCAATCAAATCGTATTCGGCACCGACTTCCCGTACAGCACGATGGTCGACCACATCAAGGGACTCGCCGACTCCGGCTTCACCGCGGAGGAGCTGGAGCGGATCTATCGCGGCAACGGCGAGCGGTTCCTCACGCCGGGTGGCGCGCCGACGACGTAGATAGGAGGTTGATCGTGCGCCGACTGTTCTGCGCGCTCACTGTTCTGCTCGCGGCGCTGGTCGTCGCGTCTGCTGGCGCGCAGCAGAAGGGCGGACTCGATCTGCACGGCTCGTACGACGTTGCTGCGGCCTGGATGAAACCCTACACGGGCGAGGAGAACCTTCCCTCGCCCGTGACCGTTTTCGCCGAGAGTGCCGACCGCATCTTCATTGGCTCGCTCGGGTTCACGCCGAAGGCGACCGCGCCGCCGACACTCACTGTCTTCAATCCCAAGGGGCTAGGCGCGAAGATCGATCAGCAGCTCGTCGTTGTCAACCGCAACGGCGATGTGATCGAGCGCTGGACGCAGTGGTACGACCGGCTCGGGTCGATCCACACCATCACCGCCGACCCGTACGATCCCGCCAAGCACATCTGGGTGATCGACCGCGCGTCACAGCAGATCATGAAGTTCACCAACGACGGCCGCACCCTCGTGCTGGTACTCGGCGAGCGAGGAGTGGCCGGCACGGACGAAACACATTTCGGCCGGCCGTCCGGCATCGCGTTTCTCCCGGACGGCTCGTTCTACGTGAGCGACGGCTACGACAACCGGCGGATCCTCAAGTTCGACCGCAACGGTAAGTACCTCTTGCAGTGGGGGCGCCAGGGCTCAGCGCCAGGAGAGTTCGGGCTGCCGCACGCGGTTGCCGTGGACGCGCGCGGCCGCGTCTACGTCGCCGATCGCATGAACAATCGGATTCAGATCTTCGACGCCGGCGGGAAGTTCCTGGACGCGTGGCCCGGCTTCATGAACCCGTCGCGGATCTACATCACGCAGGATCAGCTTGCGTGGGTGTCGGACAGCCTTTCGAACAAGTTCGCGAAGTTCGACCTCGACGGCCGGCTGATCACGACGTTCGGGACTGGCGGCCGGTTCCCCGGCGGCATGGCCGCGCCGCACGACTTCAGCGTCGATCCGGACGGCAACCTGTACGTCGCCAGCCCGTGGAATTTCCGTGTGGATAAGTACGTCCCACGCACAGGCGCCGATCCGAGCCGGCTCGTGGGGCAACGCTACCGGGCGGCGTCCTGACACCATCTGTCGACAACGGATTCGATCGGCACGGATTACTGTCACTCAATCAGCGAAGGAGGGTTCGAGATGGCGTCAATGACGACGCGACGTATCGTTCTGCAAGTCGGTTGCGCCGTGGTTGGCGTGGCCCTGGTGTTGTCGCTGCCGGCGGTGAATGACGCTGCGCTGGCGCAGGGCACGCCGGCACAACGGTCCGCGGCGCCGCTTCCGACCGCCGACCAGATCGTCGCGCGGTACGAACAGGCGCTCGGTGGCGCCGCCGCGCTCGCCAAGGTCACGACGCGGACGACGAGGACGCGGCGGATTGTCGACCTCGGCGCGCCGTCCGATCACCTGCTCGTTCGCCACTCGAAGCGAGGGCCTGGCGGCGCACCGATGTCGATCATGAACCACGGTGACCTCACCGGTCAGTTCATGTACTGGCTCAACGGCTGCGACGGCAAGACGGGCTGGCAGCGCGGCGACAAGGATGCGATCCGCGACGCGGACACGCTGACCGGCGGCATCTGCGAGCACGAGCAGGCGTTCTACGGCTACTTCGTCCTCGACGCCGCGCGCATGCGGAAGAACTTCCAGCGGCTCGAGGTCCGCGGCGTCTACAAGATCGTTCCCACCGAGGTCGGCGCGTTCGGCGAGCTGGCGGGCGGCAAGGGGCCGGACCTCATCCCGGCGGGCGCACGCGACACCTACATGGTCTACGGCGTGTCGGCCGGCAAGGACGCGCCCGTGTGGCTTTTCTTCGACGTGCAGACGGGCTTCCTGCTGCGACGGGGTGAGACCGGCGAGGGCGGAGAGCCGGTGCCACCCGGCGACAGTCCGCGGGTCACCGATTTCCTCCAGTACCGCGAGGTGGGCAACGGCACCCGGATGCCATTCCAGTTCGTCACCTTCGGCGGCCCGAATCGTACGAGAGGCGTCCACGTGGAGGTCATCGACAACGCGCCGATCGACGACAAGGTCTTCATCAAGCCGAAAGTCGGCTCGCGGCAGGACAAAGGCATCTCGTAGGCCATGCGTGACACGGCGCGCCTCGCTTTCGCGGGGTCGCTGCTGCTGGCGGTGGCGGCGTGCGGGTCACCCGGGGCTCAGCCGCAGAGCCCGAGCAACCCGCCGCGCTTCCACCTGCAGGAAGCGACGATTCAGGACATCCACGCCGCCTACAAGGCGGGGACGCTGACGGCGCGGCAGCTCACGCAGCTGTACCTGGATCGCATCCAGGCGTACGACAAGCAGGGCCCGAAGATCAACTCGATCATCACGGTCAATCCGAAGGCACTCGAAGACGCCGACCGGCTCGACGCCGCGCTGAAGGCGTCGGGCTTTGTCGGCGCGCTCCACGGCATTCCGGTGATCGTCAAGGACCAGGCCGACACCCAGGGCATGCCGATGACGATGGGGTCGGTGATGCTCCGGGACTACTATCCGGCCCGTGATGCGTTTGCCGTCGCGAAGCTGCGACAGGCTGGCGCGATCATCCTCGGCAAGAGCACGCTGGGCGAATGGGGCGGGGGCGACACCTATGGATCTCTCTTCGGCATCACGCGCAATCCGTACGCGCCGGAGCGAACGCCTGGAGGGTCGTCAGGCGGCACGGGCGCGAGCGTGGCCGCCAACCTCGCGGCGGTCGGTATCGGGCAGGAGGGCTTCGCGTCGATCCGGCGGCCTTCGACCTACAACGCCCTGGTTGGCATGCGGCCCACGGCCGGTCTCGTGAGCCGCGCCGGCGTCTATCAGGGCTGGCCGTCGATGAACGGCTCGCTCGGACCGATGGCGCGGACCGTCCAGGATCTCGCGACCGTCCTCGACGTCATGGTCGGCTACGACCCGGAGGATCCGCTCACCGCGCTCGGCGTCGGCCGCGCGCCGAAGACCTACACCGCGTTCCTCGACCGCGATGGTCTCAAGGGGGCCCGCATCGGCGTCCTCCGCGATGTACTTGGCGGCGCCGCCAACGCCAGCACTGAAGACTTCGCGAAGGTGACGCAGGTTTTCGACGCGGCGGTGGCCCAGTTGAAGGCGGCCGGGGCGGAGGTGATCGATCCCGTCGTCATCCCCGATCTCCTGCCGCTCATCGCGAAGCGGGCGCGCGACCCGGCGGAAGACGAAGCCATGCGGCTGCTGTTTGCGCGGACGCCGAACGCGCCGTTCGCGTCGCGCCAGGACGTCGTCCGCTCGCCGCTGTTCGCCCAGCTCAATCCGGCCGCGCAGCAGCGGCTGCGCGAGGACTACGGCACCTCGCCAGAGGAGTACCACGAGTACGTCCTGGCGCGCGAACAACTCGTGCTCAACATTGCCAAGACGATGGCGGACCATCGTCTCGATGCGATCGTGCACAAGTCGATGGAGAGCACGCCGCCGCTCATCGAAGAGAAGCCCGTACCCCGATCCGTGGGGGGCGCCGCGCCGCCGGTCATCAACACGACGGCCATTTTCATCCCGGTGATTGCGGTGCCGGCCGGATTCGTTGACGGCCGGCTGCCCGTCGGCGTGACGTTCATGGGGCGGCCGTACGACGAGCCGACGCTCATCAAGCTGGCCTACGCCTTCGAACAGGCGACGCGCCATCGCAAGCCGCCCGCGAACACGCCGCCCCTCGACGGCGAACCCTGAATAGCGCGAGGCGTCAGATGCGAGAGGTGCGCGGCCCCAGCAGATCCCAGCGCTTCGGCCGGCGATCGTTGGTCGTCGACGGCACGTCCTCGATCAGCTCGAAGCCGAGCACGCGAACAAAGAAGTCGATGGCGGCGTCGTAGTCCGCAACGATCAGGGCAACGAGGCCAAGATTGGCCATCGGCAGACCTAAGAGAGGGTGAACGTCCAAGCCAGGATGGAGCTCGTCTTCTGGCCGTGCGCCATTTCGACAGTCTTCACATCCACGGCCTTCACCTCTTCCAGCGACTGGAACAGGCGCGGAAGGTGCGTGCTTTTCGAGACGAGCGTTGTGAACCATCGACACAACCTGGGTCGCTCGGCGCTTTCGGCGATCATGCGGCGCACAAACGTCAATTCACCGCCTTCGCACCAGAGTTCGCCCGCCTGGCCGCCAAAATTCAAGACGGGCGCCATCGATTCGCTTTGGCCCAGGTTGCGCCGCTTCCGGCGGTTGCTCTCGGCGGCGGCTTCGGCTGACGCATGAAACGGCGGATTGCACATCGACAGATCGAATGTCTCGCCGGCGCGGGTTACGCCGTTGAAACACGTGCGCGGCGACCTCTGTAGCCGGCACTGGATCAGATCGGCCACCGCCTGGTTGGCCGCCACGAGTTCTTTCGCCCACTGCAGCGCCACCGGATCGACGTCCGTGCCGACGAAGTGCCAGCCGTACTCGCGCGCGCCGATGAGAGGGTAAATGCAGCTGGCCCCGGTCCCGATGTCCAGGACGACGATCGGCTGAAGCCGTGGCAGCGACGCGGCGCCAATCCCTGGCAAGTCGGCGAGATGGTGAAGATAGTCGCTCCGCCCGGGAATTGGCGGACACAGGTAGCCTGGCGGCACGTCCCATGTCTCGATCCCGTAGACGTACTTCAGCAGCGCCTGGTTGAGCGCCTTCACCGCTTCCGGGTTGGCATAGTCAACCGACGCATCCCCGTACGCGTTCGGTGCGACCCACGCCGCCAGTCGTGGGCTGCAGGCGATGAGCTGTGGAAAGTCGTACCCAGTACGAAACCGGTTTCGCGGATGCAGCTGTGCTTTGACCGCCGGCCTGATCATCTCTCCTCCAGGTGGAGCGCCTCGCGCGAGGCGGCTTTTCCGACGAGCAGTCGCGGCGGATGCGGATGGCGCGCCCGGAAGGACTCGAACCTTCGACCCCCGGCTTGGAAGGGTGCGTGCCTGTGAGACAGGTGCTCCCCTGTCAACAGGTTGCGAGGACTGCCACGCGGACGTGCCACGCGGTTGATCTGCCCCGTGTCGCCGCGAATGACGCCGGACCCGGCGAGTGCACACGCCGATTGGTAAACGCGGCTCTCCTCCTTCCCGGGGCGGGGGCCTCTGTCACGAGACGTGGAGCGCGGGCGCGTTCCGGCGACCGCTGTGGGGCTTAATCACGATCTCGACGTCCTGACCGAGCGCCACGAGGAAGCGCAAGAGCCGCTCAACCGAGAACTGCCGAAACTCGCCACGCAACATCTTCGACACGTCCGGCTGACGGACGCCGAACAGTGCGGCCGCTTCCACTTGCGTCAAGCGCCGCGCTTTCATGAGCGTGTCGATCTTGAAGACGAGCTGCGCCTTGACAAGATGCTCCTCAGCATGGGGCACGCCCAAGTCTCTGAACACGTTGCCGCTGCTGGTCTCGTATCCCTTCCTGCTCATGACTCCTTCTCCCTGGATCTGCTCGGCTTCTCTCAACCGCCGCCTGACCATCTCGATGTCCCGCTGGGGTGTCTCGCGCCCTGCCTTTGACTTCTTCTGAAACGCATGGAGGACGTACACGGCACCGGCGTGCCGCAACGTGTACACGGCGCGAAACGTATCGCCGCGAAAGTCCTTCACCACCTCCACGACCCCCGCCCCACCAAACCCGGTCAGCGGCTTCGCGTCGCGGTGCCTGCCGCCGCGCTGGGCGACATACAAGGCGTAGCCGACGTGGTCCTGCACCGGTTCGGGGAACGCGCGGAGGTCCTTGAGGCTCGTGCCGACCCAGATCACCGGCTTCAGAGGTGGATCCTCGGTCATATGGTTAATAGACTATAGTGATTTCACTATAGCACGCCGGCATGCGCATTTCGACACCAAAGCCCTCTGCACGGCCAGCGCCATGTCGGCCGAGTCATGGTCCATGCGTTCCGGTTGATCGAGGCCACAGAGCGAGGCCGGCCTTGAGCAGTGCCCGCTCGGGATGCGGTAGGCCCAGGTCGGCGAAGACGTTGCCACTGCTCTTCACGTAGTCGATGGTCGTCTTTTTCGCGTCATCGTTGGACTGCCTGCTCAGCTCGCGGCCTCTGCTGCCAGCCTTGGGAGTGCCTTGACTCGTGGTCGTCGGCCACGCGCGCGCAGCGCATGCCAGAGATCCCACTTCGCTTGCAGCGTCAGCCAGATCTGCGCGTCCCAGCGGGTCAAGCCTTCCAAGAGGAGCGCGGTGTCGGCGCTGACCGCCCGGCGCCCCTTGATGATGGCGTTGAGGCGCTGGAACGGAATATTCATCCGGCGGGCGGCCTCGACCTGCGACACACCAAGCGGCTCCAGAAACTCCTTGAGCAGCATTTCGCCGGGATGGGTGGGGGGACGATGAGTCGGCAGCATCGCAAATCCTCCTCAGTGGTAGTCGGCGCAGCGCACGTCGACGGCGTGTTCTCCCTCGAACCGAAAGATGATCCGATACTGGTCGTTGACCCGAATCGCGTGAAAACCGGCCAGCTCATCGACCAACCGGTGGAGCCGATTCCCCGGAGGAATTCGCAGCGCGTCGAGCGTGGTCACCGAGTCGATCTGATCGAGCTTGCGCTGAATGACCGGCCAGATGGCTCGAGGCATCCGCCGAGCGGATTTGCTGTTGACGCCGTTCCAGATGTCCTTGGTCGTGTCGTCGGCGAACGACCGGATCATGTGCAGACTACTATAGCACACGTAGCGTGCTATAGGCCGATGCCGACCTCGGCGTGGCTGCCTCCGCCGCCGTTCTGCGACGGCGTGCTCCCCTTCCGCGCGATGCCTTCGAGACAGCCGCACTCGCTTCCACCGTGCGCGCCCCGACGAGTTGCAACCGCAGGACCTGCTTCCAGAGCACCGGCGATGGTGTCCTCTTCCGCGACTCCCACTGATAGATAACAGCTTTGCCAGCGGCGCCGATGCGTCGGGCCAGGCCGTCTTGCGTGAATCGGAGCCGACGCAGCTCGCGAAGCGCGTTCATCGCTGCGCACACGATGCCATTCCTCGCGGCGGTCGTAAAGCGACCTCCGGCCTCCATGACCGGAGGTCGCCCTTTCGCTGATGACTCAGATGTCGCCTGATTCTGAATGTCGTGAATTAGGCGCAGAATTGATGATCGCGAATTCGCAGGGAATGTGGCGCGCCCGGAAGGACTCGAACCTTCGACCCCCGGCTTAGAAGGCCGGTGCTCTATCCAACTGAGCTACGGGCGCGTGAAGCGCCATTGTAGCGAAGCCGCGACGAAGACAGTTCAGCCGTGGGCGGTGCCCGGTGCGGGGGCCAGGATAACGAGGACAAGAAGCCGGCCCTGGCCGGTGTTGCGCACGCCGTGCGGGACGCCCTCGGGCGCCACCAGCAGATCGCCCGCTTTCATGGGCAAATCGCGCCCTTCGAGCAGGAAGACCCCTTCGCCTTCCACGACCTGATACACCTTGTCCATGCCCGCGTGCGCGTGCAGGGCATGCGCCTGCCCCGGCTCGAACGCGTTCAGCCCCACCAGGAGCCGCGACGACTCGAAAATCGTGGACTTGCCCATCTTGTCCGCCCGCCAGACGGCGTGCTCGGACGGACGGACGACCGTTGGGTGGTCGAGCTGCCGATCTTCCATGCCTGGATACCTCAGGTGGGTAGTTTTTCACCATTTGCCCCTCAGGAGGGCAACGATCGTGGTCCTACAACCCTTTGTAGGCCATCAGTTTCCGACATTTTCCGGCACATCGTTTGAACTCATACCTCAGCGAGCATGTGGTTGACCCGATGAGGATGCGAAAAACTGCCGTGCATGTCGATCCGCCGGAAACCGGCGCCGCCCCAGAACCCGTCGCGCCGGAGACGCGGTCCGAGCTCCACCAGTGGGTCCACGAGCGGCTCCACGTGTCGGGCTCCCAGGAGCAATCGCTGCTCGAGGCGATCGACGGGGTGTTCCTCCAGCACGAACGCAACTGGCAGCAGTCGAAGCAGGAAGCCATTCGCGCCGTCTCCGCCGGCTTCACCGAGCGGATCAACAAGATGCGGGAGGAGCTGTCGGCGAAAGACGCCACCGTCAGCAGCATCTCCAGATACTTCGAGGATCTCGTCGCCGACCTCACCGACCGGGTGCATCGCGACCCGAAGACCCGGCTGATGAACTTCCGCCGCTTCGTCGAGCAGCTCGAGGCGTTTCTCGCGCTCGAGCAGCGCGGCCAGTGGTGCGCGGTCGGCCTCGTCGACATCACCTCGTTCAAGTGGTACAACGACACGCTCGGCCACGCCGTCGGCGACAAGATTATCGACCGCGTGGCGCGGATCCTGCGCGAGCAGATCCGGTCCGAAGACCTGATCGCCCAGGAATACCCCGACCAGCGCGGAGGCCAGGAGCTGCACGCGCGCTTCGGCGGCGACGAATTCTGCTTCCTGATTCCCGACCTCGATGAGTTCAGCGGAGCCTGGGTGATTGCCGAACGCTTCCGCGAGGCGGTCGAGCGCTTCGACTGGGTCTCCGAAGACCCGCGTCTCATCGAGAAACCGGTCCACGTCGACGTCGGCGTCGTCTGCCTGAACCTCGGATCGGTCAACGAGCGGCGCGCCATCGCACGGCAAATCGCCCACGACCTGCTCGGACTCGCCGACAAGTTGATGTACGAAGCGAAGGCCGATGGCTCCAGCGAGATCCACCCGGTGCGGGTCAAGATCGACGCCGGTGAGCTGGTGGAGATGTCGGCGGACGAGCATCCCGAATAGTTGTCGGTTGCCAGTTGTCAGTTGTCAGAAGGCAACGAGGCAGCTCGACGCCTCCGGGCTGACAACTGGCAGCCGACAACCGACAACTGGCAACTGACAACTGGCAACTGATACACTGGGCTTTCAACTCAAATGGTGGGTGTAGCTCAGGGGTAGAGCGCCGGATTGTGGTTCCGGAAGTCGCGGGTTCGAAACCCGTCACCCACCCCACTCGTCACAAGGCCCGGTTGACACCGGGTTTTCTTGTTCTCACCGCCCTCGCGCGACATGGACGCCGAGACCCTGATTCGGCGTCGTGGCCCTGCGTTTGCAATTTTGTTCCAAAACCAAGCGAAATCGTTCGCATCCGATACAGGAGCCACGTGCATGGCAATGCAGACTATCGAGGAGCTTTTCGAACACGAACTGAAGGACATCTATTCCGCGGAACATTCGCTGCTCGACGCGCTGGAACAGATGGCCGGCGAAAGCTCTGACCGCGAAATCAGGAAGGCCTTCACCCAGCATCGCAAGGAGACGCAGGGACAAATCAAGCGACTCGAGAAGATCTTCAAGTCCATGGGCGAGAAGCCTAAAGCCGAGACGTGCCAGGGCGTGGAAGGGCTGATCAAGGAGAAGAAGGCCTTCATCCGGAAGAAGCCCTCGAAAGAACTGCTGGAGTACTACAACATCGGCGCGGGGCAGAAGACCGAGCGGTATGAAATCACTGCCTACGAGAACCTGATCGACATGGCCGACAAGCTCGGCATGGCCGAGACGGTCGGACTGCTCGAACAGACGCTGCAGGAGGAAGAAGCGGCCCTGAACAAGCTCAAGATGATTGCCTCGGAATTCGACGTCACCGAGGAGACGGACGAAGAGGAAGCTGGGAAACAATCCCCTTCGAGACGTTGATACATCCCCGTCACAAATGTTGCACGCGACGCGGCTGGCGACACGAATGTCGCCGGCCGCGCGCGGCCACGCTTGCTACAATACATGGCTGAGATGAGTGACTGCCATGGCCAAAAAAAGTTCTGACGCCCCTACCCAGAATCGCCGCGCCACAGCACCCCGCCGTGCCACAGCACCCCGGCGGGCAACCACATCCGCTCCTGTCGTGACCACCAGCAACGACATCACGGCAGCGGCTCACGCCGGACCGTCGGCTGATGAGATCGCGCATGAAGCGTACCTCCGCTACCTCAGCCGTGGCGGCGGCGACGGCCAGGATTTCGACGACTGGCTCGCGGCCGAGCGCGACCTGAAGAAGCGCAAGAACGGCGAATAATCCTCCCGGGCGCGGGAGAGCACACGTGCCGCGTGATCTGAAGGTGTTCTGGCCTCCTCGGCCCGGGTCGGGACGGGCCAGGCTCGCCGCCGCCCCGTTCTACCAGCGCGCGCGCCAGCGACTTTGCGGGGGTGTCGACGCCGCTGACGTGGGACGAAGTGGACGAAGGCGTATCGCCGAAGGATTTCACGATCCGGAATTTCGCCCGCGTTGAAA
The DNA here is from genome assembly GCA_947465645.1 of Acidobacteriota bacterium. The sequence goes on from CANIBQ010000090.1 coordinate 12,139, forward strand.
CCACCTAAAACCTGAAGCGGGCCTCTCCGAGAATCTGCCGCTTGTTGATGTCGCCGAAGATGTGCTGCTGCACTTCGGTGTTGCCGAAGTTCGTCACCTTGATGCTCGTCGTCAGCCGCTCGTCGAGCCAGCGGACGCCGAACCCTCCGTTGACGACGGTGAAGGCTTCGGTGATGCCCGCAAATCGCGCGTCGAGCACGTCCTGCCAGTAGGCCTCGTCGGTGTAGCTCACCCCGAGGTTGCCGAGGAAGCGGCTGTAGCTGAAATTGAATCCGGCGTTGTACTTGTTTTTCGCGGGCCAGTTGATGTCGTTGATGGAGGTGCCGGCGGGGAGCCGTTCCGCGATCGGCATGGCCGCGTAGGAGTAGTTCGCGAACACGTTGAGGTATTGATTCACCGCGGCGTCGACGCCCAGCTCGAGGCCCTTGTCCTTGATGACGCCCAGGTTGAGGTACGTGAAGCGCGACGGCAGCACGACCGGCGGGTTGAGGGCCGCGAGAATGCCAAGCACGGCGGGCGGCAGCGGCCATCCGGGCGGAGGGTTCGCCGGGGTGTAGGCGCCCACGGGCGTGAAGTAGATGCCGTCGTTCGTCCTGTTCCAGTAGACGGCCGCGCTCACCGTCGCGCGGTTGCGGATGACGCCTGTGTATCCGACTTCATAGGCGGTCATCGTCTCCTGCTTGAGCTCGGCGTTGCCATTCGCCCGGATGGGAAATATGTATCGCGCCAGGTTCGGGGACAGGGCGCTGAGATTGACCTCGTTGAGGATGGTCGTGCCAATGTTGTTGTTGATGAAGGAAGGCGAGCGGAAGGCGCGGTTGTACGACACTCGGAAGGTCTGCGCCGCGTCCGGCTTCATCATGAATGTCGTGCGGGGCGAAAACACCGCGTTGTCGATCGACGAGAACTTGTCGACGCGGCCTCCGACCACCCAGCGGAAGTGATCGCTGAGGAAGACTTCGTCCTGGAGGTACGCGCCGCCCTCGTTGCGGTCGTCCCCGTTGGGCGCGATCGAGATGTCGAACTTGTTGTGGCGGAAATTTCCGCCGTAGCTGAAGACGTTCCTCGTCCCGACCGCTTTGACGTCGTTGGCCTCCACGTCGAAGGTCTTGGTGTTGAAATCGAGCGGCAATGGTCTGCCGTCTGTGCCGAACGCCAGCAGGTTCGCGGCGTTGCCGTCGAGCAGGTTCGTGAAGAACGCGACCCGGCGGCCGCCCTTCTGGTACTTCGCCGACATGTAGGTCATCCGCGAATCGCTGGCGATGTTGAACGGGCCGATGCCGGTGTGAATCAGCCCCTGTGTGCCCGCCACCCCGCCGCTGAGCGTCACCGTCCCCCCCGACGCGATGTCGTAGTCGACGCGCGCATCGAACTTGGGCTGCCTGGTGCCCTCGTTGACGAACGTGGGATACGGGGTCCTGAAGACGTTGGCAATCGTCCCGGTCGGGCGCGGCAGCGGATCCTGCGTGACGTAGCCGGCCGAGAGCTTGTAGGCCCAGTTCGCATCGACGGCCCGCGCATGCGAGGCGTTGACGTAGAACGTTGAACCCGCGCTCATGTCGCGTCCCGTGACGTTGCGATCGAAGGTGCCGACGCCGATCGTCAACTGGTTGCCGCGCTGTGCGGCCAGCTCCCGCGGCGACTTCGTCAGGATGTTCACGACGCCGCTCATGGCGTTGGCGCCCCAGACGGCCGACGCCGGCCCGCGGATCACCTCGATCTGGCGAATCTCGTCGGGATTGGTGGGCACCAGGTCCCACATCACCATCCCGAAGAAATCCAAGTAGACGCTGCGGCCGTCCACCAGGGCCAGTTGTGATGTCGAGAGCGTGGACGTGGCGCCGCGGCTCGTCAGGTTCACGTCGCGCGCCGAGACCTGCATCACGTTCATCCCGGGGACGGCGCGCAGCAGATCCCCGATGTTCGTCGCCGGGGAATTCTGAATCGCCTCCGACGTGACGATGCTCACGGTTGCCGGTGCGTTGACGAGCGCCCCCTCCGACTTGGAGGCCGTGACGACGACTTGTTCCTCGTACGTCGTCACAGGCGCGTCGGGATCCTGCGGGGTCTGGGGGTCTGCTTGCTGCGCGTACGCGGGCACCGCGAGTATGAAGACCAACAGGCCAGGAAAGAGATGTCGATTCATGGGACGCATTGTGAGGCCACACCCGGGCCTGCGCAAGTCCGCCGATCCTGCGTGGTAACATTTTGCCCGCACGCGCCCGTAGCTCAGTTGGATAGAGCGCCGGACTTCGAATCCGTAGGTCGCAGGTTCGAGTCCTGCCGGGCGCGCCACTCGACTCGCCTCGCTCGCTCGTGGCAAGCCAGCCGGCTGCAAGAATATGCACACCGTTGCACTCGCCCTTCTCCTCGCACTTGGCCAGGGCGGGGGCGCGCTCACCGGCACGGTCGTGGATCCGTCCGGCGCCCCGGTGCCGGACGCGACGGTGCGTCTCGAGCTGGCAGGCGCCCCGGCCGGCGAATTGCGGACCGGCAACGACGGCCAATTCTCACGACAGGACTGCCTCGCGCCGCCCGCGCCGGCGTCGTGATTACCTTGCCGGCGGCTTCTCGAACGCGCTAGCATTCCTCTCGATGAAGCTGCTGTGTGCCGCGGTCGTTCTTGCGGCGTCGCTGGCCGGATGCTCGCGCACCGGCGCGGAGTCCACGGAATCGCCGGCGGCCGCAACCCCAACTGCCGCGGGGTCCGCATCATCACAGCCTGCGGTCCAAACGCTGACGCTCACCTACGACAAGCCGGCGGTCGTCGGCCGCGAGGTTCGAGTGGCCGCGACGGGATTGCCGGCCGGCAGGACGGCGGATCTGATGTGGGGCACGGCCACCGGCGGCTGGGTGATCGAGGACTACTACCACTTCCGCGGGAAGAAATACGAGGAGTCGTCGGTGTCGCTCGGCACGTTCCCGATCGACGCGAGCGGCACGCTCGACGCGCGCTTCACGATTCCCGAGGACTACGGCGGCGTGCACGACATCATCGCGATGGTCGACGGCGCGCGCGTCGCGCAGAACGGCGTCGAGGTCACCCAGAGCTTCGAGATGAGTCCGAAGTCCGGTCCCGTCGGCACCCCGATCGAGCTGAAGGTCAAGGGGCTCGGCTGGCGCACGATGGAAAGCACGTGGGTGATCAACTGGGACAACAACCTGCTCGGCTTCGTATCGGCGGCCTCGACCAAGGGGTCGGCGACCGCGCGGTTTCGCGCCGCCGGGCCGTCCGGCACCCACGTCATCAAGCTGCTGACCGGCTGGCAGGGGCAAGGCTACTTGAACTACGAGCAGTCGCCTGTCGCTCACCTGCCCCGCCCGCAGTTCACCTTCCAGACGACGCCCGGCCGCACCTCGACGCCCATGGCGTACGCGGAGCCGTATCAGCCGCAGGTGATTCCGAAGAGCGAGCTGAGCATCGCACGCGCGACACTCTCGGTGAGTCCCGCCCAGGGACCGGTCGGCACGCGCACGACGCTGCGCGGCGAAGGGTTCGCCGCCGGCACGGCACTCGAGCTCGTATGGCAGTCCTACGTCGGCAACCGCGTGACGCCGGATGGATTCGAGTCGTCTGAGAAGCCGATCGGCAGCGTGAAGGTCGGGCGCGACGGACGGATCGACGCGTCCATCACCATCCCGGACGACCTCGGCGGGCTCCACGGCCTGGCGCTGCGCGCCGGCGACACGACGCTGGGGCGCGCCTTCTTCGTCACCGAAACCAGCATCGTCGGCATCTCGGCGACGTCAGGACCGGTGGGGACGCCGATCAGCATTCATCTCAAGGGCGTGGGCTGGACCGAATACGACAACATCTATATCGCGACCTACGACAACGCCTACATGGGGTATGCGTGCGGCTTCAACAGCCAGGGCGATGTGGTCATCAACTTCGTGGCCACCGGGGCGCCCGGCGAGCACATCATCGACCTGTATCCGGGGATTTACCAGGGGCCGCAGACCGAGCCGCAGCTGCTGTATCGCCACGCGCAGCTCACATATGCCGACGATCATCCCGGCAACAAGATTCCCGCGCTGCGCTTCAAGTTCGAGGTCACGCCGTCGGCATCGAGCCAGACGCATTGAAGTCGTGATAGCTTGAGTAGGCTAGGTTCCGCAATGCGGAGCCGGCGACCGCCTCCCAACGCGCCCGTAGCTCAGCTGGATTAGAGCGTCGGCCTCCGAAGCCGAAGGCCACAGGTTCGAATCCTGTCGGGCGCACCAACTTCTCAATTACTCGAAACGCGCATTCCGAGAGGCGATGAGTCCTTGCCTGATGCGTATCCCGAACGTAGAATGGGAAGTTCCCAGATGGGGCGGTAGCTCAATTGGCAGAGCAGCAGACTCTTAATCTGCGGGTTGGGGGTTCGATTCCCCCCCGCCTCACCAACTTCACGATGCCATCACCACCGTCGCGGCCATACGGTGGATTCTGTATGTGACGAGGCACGATCATGTCCCGAAGTGCTGCTGCACCTTGGCCATGATCTGCGGACCGGTGAGTTCGTCCGCGGTTTCGATGGCGATCGCGCGCGCGGAAGGCGCCTTGGATCGGCCGAGACGCTCTTTGAGTTCCAGCTTTGCCTGACCCGGCCCGAAGATCAAGAGGCCATCGAGGTGTCCCAGCCGGCTGATGACCTCATCGTAGTACCGGTCAAGACGCTGGCCGTGCCGTTCCTCGTACTTCTTTTCGCCTCCGCCGTCCTGCCGGCCCGAATAGCGAGGGTGCGCTTCGACATCGGACTCCAATGTCTCGCTGGCGACGCGACCTTCTGACACAGACACGATGACGGCCCGCTTGTGGTCGATCCAGATCCCTGCGTTGTGGCTCATAACACCTGTGTCCAGCGCAAGTCTTGTGCCGCTCATCGCGCGTGAGGACAGTCGGATTAGCTGCGGTTTCCCACCCGACGAGCGGGATCTTTCTCTCGTCGGTGGGGAAAAGTCCTCGGGCAGATTCCGGCGGGTGCGGATTCACTAGAATAGAAGTCACGACATGCAAGGCGTCGCGCGCCGCATCAACGCCGAGCGGGTCGTGCTGTTCGGCTGGTCGCGCGCCATTCTTCTCCAACTCGCACATCCACTCATCGCCGCCGGCGTGGCGGAGCACAGTTCGTTTCGCGGCGGCCCGTTCACCGCGGCGGCGCGCCTGCATCACACGATCCGCGCGATGCTCTCGCTCACCTTCGGCACTCCCGCCGCCAGGGAAGACACACTGGAGCGCATCCGCGGCATCCACCGCCGCGTGCGCGGGCACCTCGCGGAGACCGCCGGGCCCTTTCCTGCCGGCACTCCGTACTTCGCCGATGACCCCGACCTGCTCCTGTGGGTGCACGCCACGCTGCTCGATTCGATTCCACTCGTCTATCAGCATCTCGTCGGGCCCCTCTCCGTTGCGGAGCGCGACGCCTACTGCGATGAAGCGGCCGGCACGGCCATCGCCCTCGGGGCGCGGCAGGCGGAGGTGCCGCGGACGTGGGGAGAGCTCCGCGCGTACGTCGACGCCACCCATCGATCGGGCCGTCTCGTCGTGAGCGGGCAGGCCCGGGAGGTGGCCACCGCCGTGCTCGCACCGCGGATGGCGTGGCTCATCGCTCCCGCAGCCACGGCGAACCGACTCGTGACGGTGGGACTGCTGCCCGATGCGCTCCGGCAGCCATTCGGTTTTACCTGGGACGACGGTCGCGAGCGGCAGTTGCGAACGGTGCTCGCGGTGATACGAGGCGCGCGCCGGGCGATGCCCAGCGGCCTCCGCCTCTGGCCTGAAGCGAGGCGCTAGAGCAGTTTCTATTCGTACGTAGTGTCCGGCTTTAGCCGGACCTTGTGGGCGTCGGCTTTTCACGACGGTCCGGCTGAAGCCGGACACTACGTACAAATGGAAAACGGTCTAGTTGCGGCTACCGCGTTACAGCCCGTAGGACATGTGCGGCGTGGAACTGTGCCGCCACGTGAAGGCGCTCTCTGTGCCGTCGACGGTGCTGGTCACGACGAGTGATGTCACGCGCGTGCCCGCGGCGCTCGAGGCGGGATGCGACGGCGTGCTGCTGAAGCCGTTTGCCCTGAACCTGCTTCACGCGCGGATCGGTCGCCTGCTCAGGGGGCACGCCGCGGGTGCCGACCGGCAACTGCCGGGCACCAACCGCGTATTGCCAGAGATGCAGTGCCCCCAGTGCCACCACGAAGGCGTGACCTGCTTCGAGTTCTCCAGCCACCGCCGTTCCTGGTATGCGTGCCTGGAGTGCAGGCAGGTCTGGATCGGAAAGCGACAGGAATAGAGCGCTCACGCCTTTCCGGGCCGCGCGGTGGCCTGGGGTGTCGCCGAGCTCACGAGCGCCGCGATCACCAGGTCGCCGCTGACGTTCACCGCCGTCCGGCACATGTCGAGGAAGCGGTCCACACCCAGGATCAGTCCCATCCCCTCCGCGGGAATGCCCACCGACTGGGCGACGATCATCACCATCGGCAGCGATCCGCCGGGCACCCCCGCCGTCCCGACCCCCGCGAGGATCGACATCAGCATCACGCGCACCTGCTGGCCGGACGTCAGGTCCAGGCCGTAGACCTGCGCGAGAAACAGCACCGTGACGCCTTCGAAGAGCGCGGTGCCGTTCTGGTTCGCCGTCGACCCGACGGTGAGCGCGAACCGGGCAATCTGCGGCGGCAGGTGCAGTTTCGTTTCCGCCACGTCGAGCGAGAGCGGCAGCGTCGCGTTCGACGATGCGGTGGAGAAGGCGTAGAGGTAGACCTCGCGCGAGTTGCGGAAGAACTCCCAGGGCGATCGCCGCGCGATCAGCCACAGCGCCGCCGCGTAGACCACGAACTGCTGCAGCAGCAGCCCGATCACGACGGTGAGCACGTACATCAGCAGCGCCGCGAAGACGTTGGCGCCGAAGGTCAGCGTCGTGTTGAGGATGATGGCGAACACTGCGATGGGCGCGAGCGTCATGGCGAAGTGCACGATCCGCATGCACGCGTCGAAGATCTGCTCGAGCAGCGTGATCAGCACGTTGTCGCCGGTCCTGGATGATGCCGCGCTGACGGCGACGCCGAAGATGAGCGCGAAGATCATCAACTGGAGCATCTGGCCGTCGAGCGCGCGCACGGCGGAGTCGATCGGGTTGCGCGGAATCAGCTCGACGATGGTCTGGCTGAGAGGCTGTGCCGCCGCGGCATTGGCCTGGATCGCCTCGACGCTGCCCGCCTGCGTCTGCAGCAGCGTGCGATCCACCGCATCGCCGGGCCGGATCGCATTGACCAGCACGACGGCGATGGCGACCGACGCCGCGCTCAGCAGGATCGTGAAGACGAGCGTCCGTCCGGCGACGCCGGTGAGCTCGCGGCCGCGTCCCAGTTGGTAGACGCCAATCACCAGCGCCGAGAACACCATCGGGACGACGACCATGAAGATCGACCGCAGGAACAACTGGCCGATCGGCTGGAGCAGGTTGACCGACAGCCACTGCAGCCACGGGGCGGCCGCCTGCCCGTGGAGGGCCAGGCCGAGCGCCGCGCCGGCCACGAGCGCCACGAGCAGCCGCGTGTGCAGTTTCACGGGGCCTGATCCTATCCGAGTCCGACCCGGTGCCTGTCGGGATCGACCCCGACATAGGATCGACAGGGTCGAGGTCGAAGATTCCTGGCCGAATGTTATACTGCGATGTTCCTGCGGGCAGGAACATCACCACTTGCGGAAGTGGCGGAATTGGCAGACGCGCTAGCCTCAGGAGCTAGTGGCCGCAAGGCCATCGGGGTTCGAGTCCCCGCTTCCGCACCACATCTCAGAACCACCTGAAAAACCGAGACTTTTTGAGTCTCGGTCTACGGTTTGTCCACCGATTGGACACGAACTGGACGGAATCTAACGGACGGCGCGATAATCGCAGCAGTTCGCTCCCGGCCACCATCCAGCGAAATGTCTCCTATCTCAACCTTCTTCCTCGGCTTCGCCGTTGGCGCAATCACTTTGTTACTGGTGTTCCACCGAATCGTCCGGGATACATGGCAGCAGAGACGCCGAAGCGCACCAATGCCCCCGATTGAGCGCGCCGAGATCGCACACGAGCCCGGGGCGAGAATGATTACGCTTGAAGACGACGATCAATCACCGCCTCCACGATCGTACTCTCTCCGAGGAATCAGGCTTCGAGAGTAACGGGCGACATTGTCTGCCTGTCGCCATGAAGACCAAACAAGCGTCGGCATAGCCAGAGACAAACACGTGAGGAACCGTCGCCTAAAGAAGGCCATCAAGAAACAGGCCCGCATAGTCGAAGCCCGTCTCCGCGGCGAGTCAGCGAAACATTTACCGACGATTAGTTGGCGTGAACGGTGTGCGATAACCGCGAGTCGAATCTTTGCTGAAACAGAAGTCCGACGAGGCACGCCGACACCTCCGGAAGTCCTGTTCCATCGATATTTTCGCAACCGAGGCCATCTCTTACGCGACGGCTATCGTGGAAAAGTGGATCTCGACCGATTGGTAGCGAGCACCTTGCCGATCGTACTCCTGTTCGACCTTCAGGGCATGTTGAATAGCGCGTTACTCCATGGGAACACGAACATTCCCGGCCACGTGGACCATGACCCATTTCACTGTGACTATCTAGACTCGGACGAACCGAATTGACCTGCTAGGCGTTTTTCGGACCAGCTGAAGCCTGCG
>CANIBQ010000091.1 GCA_947465645.1 Acidobacteriota bacterium
GGCGATCGACGATCACCTCGAGCGAGGTGCGGCCACGGAGCGTGGCGGGTTCAATCTCGTCGAGTGGCACGGCTCGCCCGTCGATCAGCAGCCGGCCGAACCCGCGCCGACGCAGCGCATTGAGGGTGTCAGCGACGGGGTCTCCTCCGTTCTTCTCGCGGGCGCCGGTCTTGTCGTGGGGGCCGACTTTAGCCGGCCCTTCCGCCGACCCGGCATCTCCATCGACCGCTTCGTCCACCCCTTCCGCATCGGTCGCCGCCGGCGTCGCCATCGCCACGACCGGGAGCTCGAAGCCGATCATCACCCGCGTACCCTCGGGCAGCTCGCTCAGGCGGCGGGCGACCACCTCGGACGTCTCGCGGATCACCTCCTCGCCGCACTGGCGGCAGAAGGTCCTGCCGACGCGAGCGAAGAGCAGCCGCATGTAGTCGTGGATCTCGGTCGTGGTGCCAACCGTCGAACGAGGATTGCGGATGCTGTTCTTCTGCCGGATGGCGATCGCCGGGCTGATGCCTTCGACGCGGTCGACGTCAGGTTTTTCCATCCGCTCGAGAAACTGGCGGGCGTAGGCGGACAGCGATTCCACGTAGCGGCGCTGCCCTTCCGCGTAGATCGTGTCGAAGGCGAGCGATGACTTGCCAGAGCCGCTCACGCCCGTGATGATCACCAGCTTGCCGGCGGGCAGCGTGACGTCGATGTTCTTCAGGTTGTGCGTGCGGGCGCCTCGAACGATGAGCGGACCGCGGGTCGGGGGTATCCGTGCTGGTGTATCCACTGTGACCAATTTCGCCGAAACGGTAAGTCGTGAATGGTACTACCGACCGTTCGGGCTCTTCAAGCTGGGCTGAGTGAGCCAACAATCCGGCGGCCTGCACCTTACGGGATATGACACATCACACCCGCGTCCATCAGAGCGTCCTCGCGGCAGCGGAAAAGCGGCTCCTCGTGCGGATCGCCGGGCGCCTGCGGATGTTCGACGTGGGCGGGCTGGTGGCCACCGCGGGGATGGGCGCAGCCCTCGCGATGGCGGTGATCGAAATGCGGCGACGCTCGCGCGCCTCGAGCCGAGGCGACCCTGGCTCGGTAGCTGGGTGGCGAGGTAGCTGGGTAGCTCGGTGGCTGAGTCACTGGGGTAACCTAGCTACCGAGTAACCCAGCAACCCAGCTACCTCGCCACCCACCCACGATGCACGAGCTCGACCTGATCCTGACGCTCGCCGCCAGTCTCGGCGCCGCGCTGGTGTTTGGCTACCTGACGCAGCGCCTCGGGCTCTCGCCCATCGTCGGGTACCTGATTGCCGGCGTGGCCCTTGGCCCCTATACGCCGGGGTTCACGGCCAACCAGGCGCTGGCCGAACAGCTCGCCGAGGTCGGTGTCATCCTGCTGCTCTTTGGTGTCGGACTGCAGTTCAAGATCGAAGAACTGCTCGCGGTGCGGCGCGTCGCGCTGCCGGGCGCGCTGCTGACGAGTTTTGCCGTGGCGGCGCTCGGTACGACCGCCGCGCAATTGTCAGGCTGGGCGTGGACGCCATCGATCGTCTTTGGCCTCACCCTCTCGGTGGCCAGCACCGTCGTCCTGGTCCGCGTCCTGTCGGACAACCACGAGCTGCACACGTCCGCCGGACATATCGCGATCGGCTGGCTCGTCGTCGAAGACGTGTTCACGGTCATCGTCCTCGTGCTGCTGCCCGCGGTGGTTGCGGGCGGCGCGACGCCGGGACGCATCGCCGCGACCGCGGCGCTCACGCTGGCCAAGGTCGCGGGACTGGTGCTCGTGGCCGCGATAGTCGCCCCGCGGCTGATTCCGAAGCTGCTCGACCGCGTCGCGGCGACCCGGTCGCGTGAGCTGTTCACGCTGACGATCCTGGTGCTTGCGCTTGGTATCGCGGCGGGGTCCACCGCCTTCGGCGTCTCGATGCCGCTCGGTGCCTTTCTCGCCGGCCTCGTCGTGGGCCGCTCCGATTACAGCCTGCGTGCCGCGACCGAAGCGCTGCCGATGCGCGACGCGTTCGCCGTTCTCTTCTTCGTCTCGGTGGGAATGCTGCTCGATCCGGTGGCGATCATGAAGTCACCTGGACTGGTGATCGCCGCCTTCCTCGCGGTCGTGGCCGGCAAGCCGGTGGTCGCCTCGCTCGTCCTGTGGGCGATGCGGTACCCGTTGCGAACCATCCTGACCGTCGCGTTGTCGCTCGGGCAGATCGGCGAGTTCTCGTTCATCCTCTCCGTGCTCGGGCGAGACCTCGGCATCCTCCCGCCCGAAGCGATGAATATCATCACCGCGGTCTCGATCGCGTCGATCACGCTGGCGCCGCTCGCCTCCCGTCTCGCCGACCCGGCCGAGCGCTGGCTGATTCGGCTTCGCCGTTCCGGAATCTCAGGAACGGCGAGAACCGCGAACGAGGAAGCCGGAACTGGCGCGTCCTCGTCTCTGAATCCACGCGGCCGCGCCGTCGTCGTGGGATACGGTCCGACCGGGAGAACCGTCGCGCGGATGCTCCGCGAGAACGGCATCTCGCCAACCATCATCGATTTGAATATGGATACCGTGCGCGCCCTGTGGACTGAAGGAGCCTCCGCCGTCTACGGGGATGCGCGGCACGTGGACACGCTCATCACGGCCGGCGTGCGCTACTCCGACACGTTGATCGTGAGCGGCGCCGACAGCGGCGCGTCCGAGACGATCCGCAACGCACGCGAGCTCAATCCCCGGCTGCACGTCTTTGCCCGCGGCGCCTACCTTCGCGACGTGCCGGAGCTGCGGTCCGCCGGCGCCGAGCAGGTCTTTTCAGGCGAAGGCGAGGTGGCTCTCGCCATGACCGAAGCCGTGCTCAGGCGGCTCGGCGCCACGCCCGAACAAATCGACCGGGAGCGCGCCCGGGTGCACGACGAACTGCAGGCGCGAGTGACAAGCACGTAGCGTCCGGCTTTCGCCGGACCGCCGCCCCACCGGGGGTATACTCCGTTCTTTCAAGTCTGGGAACTCGCTCGAGGGCGTGACCCGCCCCAGGAGGTTCGTGAATGCGAGCATGGTTGACGATGGGATTGCTGGCGGCCGTGGCAGTTGGAACGGTCATGGCCCAGGGTCCGAACCCGAACGCGGCGCCCGCGGTGCCGACGGTCGTGAAAGTCGGCGACATGGCGCCGGATTTCACGCTCGAGGGCACTGACGGCAAGACGCACAAGCTGTCGGAATATCGCGGCAAGCAGGCGGTCGTCATTGCCTGGTTCCCGAGGGCGTTCACCCAGGGCTGCACCATCGAGTGCAAGTCGCTGGCGGAGAACGGCGACAAGATCAAGAAATACGACGTCGCCTACTTCATGGCGAGCGTCGACCCGCTGGCCGACAACATCGCCTTCGCCAAGGCGACGTCGGTGAAGCTGGGCGACACGGTGGTCGAGAAGAAGGAAGCCGACTTCCCGATGCTGAGCGACCCGACGAAGGAAGTGGCGACGAAGTACGGCGTGCTCGGCGCGCGGGGCACCGCCAGCCGGTGGACGTTCTATATCGACAAGACGGGCAAGGTCGCGGCCATCGACACGGCCGTGCGGCCGGCGACCTCGGCGGAAGACATGGTGGCGAAGCTGTCCGAGCTGAAGGTCACGATGAAGAAGGGTTAGCGATCTTCGCTGCCGGTCCGCTTCGCGGAACGCCGGCCCACACTTCGCGGAACCCGTTCTACGTACCTCTCATGGGCCGCGGCGGTCACGCCGCGGCCCGTGCTACGATTGAGCGTTCTTCCCTCACTAGCCGGTGTAGCTCAGTTGGTAGAGCAGCTGATTCGTAATCAGCAGGTCGATGGTTCGAGTCCATTCGCCGGCTCCATTCTCACCTCCGACAAGCGTCCCACCTCGTTCCCGGCCTTTACGCCTGCAAGCTCGCAGTGTAGAGTTCTCGTGACATGAAAACGCGCTCATTTTTTTGGGCCACGGCGGCCGCGGTCGTCTGCCTGTTCGGCGTGGTGTCGGCGCGCCAGGGCGGGCAGGACCAAGCGGGGTCCATGTCCGAGCAGCGCTTCAAGAACATCCTCGTGCTCAAGGGCATCCCGGTCGATACGTTCTTTGACGTGATGGGGATGTTCGCCGCCTCGATGGGCGACGACTGCACCTACTGCCACGCCAAGGAAGCGACGTTCCGGGACGAGGCGTTCGCCGAAACGACCCCTCGGATCGCACGGGCGCGGCAGATGATCGCCATGACGCAGGCGCTCAATAAGACGTACTTTGGCGGCGCCCCGCGCATCACCTGCTTCACCTGCCACCGCGGCAGCTACTCGCCCTGGGACGCCCCGCGCCTTTCGCTCCAGTACAGCCCGCCGGTCGAGGATCCGGATGCGATGACGTTCACAGCCGACACGTCGGTGTCGGTGGACAAAGTATTCGAGCGCTATATCGAGGCGCTCGGCGGCGCGGCTCGGCTCGGCGCCCGGACGAGCTTTGTCGCCCGGGGGACATACGCCGGCTTCGATACCGGCGGCGACCAGGTGCCGGTCGAGATCGTCGCGAAGTCGCCGAACCAGCGCGCGTGGGTGGTCCGCATGTTCGGCGGCGACAGCCACCGCGTGTTCGACGGTCGCAGCGCCTGGTGGGCCGGGCCGGACAGCCCGTTGCCGATCGAGACGCTCACCAGTGGCAACCTCGACCGCTACCGGCTGGAAGCGCTCGTGGCATTCCCCACAGGGATCAAACAGGCCTATCGGCAGTGGAAGGCCGGCCTGACGCTGATCGGCGACCGGGAGGTCACCATTCTCCAGGGCACCAACCCCGGGGACGGACTGCTGCCGGTCAACTTCTACTTCGACGAGGAGTCAGGGCTCCTGATCCGGTGGGTGCGCTGGAACCAGACGCCGCTCGCCCCAGTGCCGACGGCCGTCGACTACGATGACTACCGCGACGTGGCTGGCGTCAAGATGCCGTTCAAGTGGATCGTCAGCCAGACCTACATGCAGATGACCATCGCGCTGAGCGACGTGCAACCGAACGTGACGGTCGACGCGGCACGGTTTGCCATGCCCGCGCCGGCGGTACGACGGAAGCGTTGATAGTGGAGGACGGGAGATGAGGGTGACACTCGGTATCGTGGCAATCGCGTTGGCAGTCGTCGGCCTGGGCACGGATGTCGTCGCCCATCATGCGTTCTCGTCCGAGTACGACGAGAAGAATGTCGTGACCATCACCGGCACGATCACGAAGGTCGAATGGACGAACCCCCACGCCAGGTTCTTCCTCGACGTCGTCAACGAGGACAAGACCGTCACAAGCTGGAGCGTGGAGCTCGCCAGCCCCAACTCGCTGACGCGGGAAGGGTGGGGACGGCGGACGCTCAACATCGGCGACAAGATCACGACCACCGGCTATGGGGCCAAGTCGGGTAAGAGCATGGCCAGCGCCACCAAGGTCATCACCGCTGACGGCAAGGCGCTGTTCGTCGGCACACAGAACATCCAGAACTAGAGGAGCCGCAGTTGAAGGGATCGCTTCTCCTCGTCCTGTCGGCGATTGTCGTCGCCACGACACTAACCGGAACTGATGCCGCCGGGCAGGAGCCCGGCCGCGGAGGCCGCGGCGGCGGCCGCGGAAACGCGCCGTCTGCGCCGCAGCCGCCAGTGCCGAGGCTGCCCGACGGCACCGTCGATCTCGATGGCCTGTGGGTCGGCGGCGGTCCCGTCCAGGACTTCGAGGTGCAGGCGAAATTGAAGCCGGGGGAGATTCCGCTGCTGCCGGCGGCGCGAACGCTGATGGATTCGCGCAAGCCCGAGGACGATCCGCACGCCTACTGCATGCCGCACGGGCCGGTGCGCGTGACGCCCTACCCGTATCGGTTCGTGCAGACGACGACGCGCACGAGGCCGAAGGTCATGTTCATCATCATGGAGTCGGCCAACAACACCTACCGGCAGATCTTCATGGACGGCCGGAAACATCCGGCAGATCCCGATCCGAGCTGGTGGGGACACTCCATCGGCTGGTGGGAGAAGGACACGCTGGTCGTCGATTCGGTCGGCTTCAACGGCATGTGGTGGTTCGACCGCCGCGGCCACCCGCATACCGAGCAGCTTCACCTCATCGAACGATGGACCCGCACCAGCTACAACACGCTCGAGCGCGAGATCACCATTGACGACCCGGGCGCCTATTCGCGCCCGTGGACGACGAAGTTCGTGGCCACGCTCCAGCCCGCCAACCAGGAGCTGATGGAATACGTCTGCATCGAGAACAACCACTACGGCGTGGCCGGAGGCTGGAGATAGCGGAGGGCGGCCATAGCGGCGCCACGTCGCCATTGTCCCCCTGGTCCCCTAGCGGACCACCGTGAATCTGATCCTTCTGGATGAACGGGACCGCGTCGGCTCGTCCCAGGCGACGGTCACGGATGCACGCGCCGCTCACCTCCTGAACGTGCTGAACGTGACACCCGGACGGGAGGTTCGAGTAGGGTGGCTCGACGGTCCCTTCGGTGTGGGCACGGTGATGTCGGCACAGGATGGCCGGGTGACCCTGCAGTGCGTGTTCGACGCCGACACGCCTCCCCGCCCGCAGGTAGACGTACTGCTCGCCCTTCCCCGTCCGAAAGTGATGCGACGCCTGTGGGCGCAGCTCGCCGCGCTGGGTGTGGGGCAGATCATCCTGACGAATGCCGAACGCGTGGAACGGCATTACTTCGATACCCACGTGGTGGCCGAGGCCTGTTACCGTCCGCTGCTCGTCGAAGGCATGCAGCAGGCGCGCGACACGAGGCTCCCGGTCGTGTCGATCCATCGGCAGTTCAAGGTACTGGTCGAGGATCACCTCGACACGCTGTTCGGCGCGGGCCTCCGTCTGGCGGCGCATACCCGGGGCACGACGTCCGCCGGCTCGTCGGTCCGCGAGCACCCCGGTCAGCGTGTGCTCGTCGCCATCGGCCCGGAGGGCGGCTGGAACGCCTTCGAAGTGGCGCTCCTCGAAGCTCACGGCTTCCGGCAAGTCAGCCTTGGGCCACGCACACTACGTGTGGACACCGCATGCACGGCCCTCCTGGCGATCGTCCATGCGTCGATTCAGGAGGCGAGCCATGAGATCTGACCACCCGGTCCGCTACACTCGCTTGAATGGCGCTCGGCCTCGACTTCGGTACCACCAATAGCGCCGTCGCACGTGCCGAGGACGGTGTCGCGGTGCTCGCGACGTTCGAGACATCGAACGGCCTGACCTCCACCTTCCCCTCGATTCTCTATTTCGAACGCCTGCGCCAGGATGCGGTCGTCCGGCTCACCTCATCGGCTGGACCGGCCGCGATCGAGCGTTACCTGCACGCCGAGGAAAAGGGACGGCTGATCCAGTCGCTCAAGGCCTACCTGTCGGACCGGCGCTTCGACGGCACCGCCGTCCTGTCGAAGCGCTACACGCTCGAGCAGATGATCGCCCTCATCATCAGGCACCTTCTCTCGGACGCGGCGCATTCGCTCGGCCCCCTCCCCCGCCGGGTCGTGGCCGGCCGGCCGGTGCACTTCACGAACTCCACCGATGACGCCGACGACGAGTTCGCCGCGTCGCGGCTGCGCTCGGCGCTCCAGCAGTCCGGATTCGAGGAGATCGTGTTCGAGTACGAACCGGTCGCGGCCGCATACAGCTACGAACGCACCCTCACGCACGACGAGCTGATTCTCATCGGCGACTTCGGCGGCGGCACCAGCGACTTCTCGATCCTGCACGTCGGCCCCGGCGTCCGGGCACGTGGCCGAACCGCCAGGGACATCGTCGGCAACGACGGCGTGGCGCTCGCCGGCGACGCCTTCGACCGGAAGATCATTCGACACCTCGTCGCGCCGCGCCTTGGCAAGGGCCTGGATTACCCCTCTCCGCCGGACAAGATCCTCCCGGTGCCGAGCTGGCCGTACGAGCACCTCGAGCGCTGGCACTACCTGTCATTCCTGAACACCAGCAAGAACCTCGAGATGCTCGAGCGACTTCGAGCGAACGTGGCGACCCCCGAGCGGCTCGAGGCGTTCATCCACCTGATCAAAGGCGGGCTCGGCTACCAGCTTCACGAGGCGGTAAAACGCACCAAGTTCGCGCTGTCAACCGACACCGAGGCTCTGTTCGAGTTCGCCTGCGAGCCGGTGGCCATGAGCCAGCAGGTCACGCGGGAGCAATTCGAGGGGTGGATCGCGGAGGAACTGACGATGATCGCGAATTGCGTGGACCGGCTCCTGCAGGCCACCGGCGTGTCTCCACGCGATATCGACCACGTGTTCCTGACCGGCGGATCCTCCTTCGTTCCCGCGGTGAGGCGTCTTTTTGTCGATCGGTTCGGCCTTCCGAAGATCACGGGCGGACACGAATTGACGTCGGTCGCCACGGGATTGGCGCTTCGCGCGGCCGAGGAGTGGCCTAGAATGTCGCGCTGAACCATCATCGCCCTCGGCGGACGCGTCGAATACGTCAATCGCACCGCGGCGCTGCAGCTCAAGACCGTGCCCGAACGTGTCATCGGGCGGCTGCGCACCGAGAGATTCCCACCTGATGTTGCGGAGCGCCAGGGACAGAGCCTTCAACGCGTGCTCGATACCGGCGAGCCTTTCTACGTCGAGGGCCACACGATGTACCTGGATCGCGAGGTCTGGCTCGGCACCTGGCTGACGCCGATCCCTGACGACGATGGGCAGGTGCGGGCCGTGCTGGGCGTGTCGCGCGACATCACCGAGCAGCGCCGCCTGCAGGCCGAGCTCTCCAACGCGCAGAAGCTCGAAGCGATCGGCCGGCTCGCGGGCGGCATCGCCCACGACTTCAACAACAACCTCACGGCGATTCTCGGCTTCGTCGAGATGGTGCTCCTGCGTGCCGACGTGCCGGCCGGGGCGGCCCGGGACCTGAAAGAGGTACAGCACGCAGGCGAACGGGCGGCCGGCCTGGTGCGGCGGCTGCTCGCGTTTGGACGCCGGCAGGTGCTCCAGCCCGCCAACCTGAGTCTCAATACGCTGATCGACAGCCTCAGGCCGATGCTCGAGCGGTTGATCGGCGATGCGGTGGTGGTTGACGTGAAGCTGGCTGCCGAACCGTGGCCCGTGTCGGGGGACGTCACTGAGTTCGAGCAGATCGTGATGAACCTGGCGCTCAATGCCCGGGATGCCATGCCCAGGGGCGGCACGTTGACCATCGAGACGACCAACCTGCATGGCTCGGCGCAGAACCTCCGGCCGGCGATGAAGCCCGGGCCGTACGTGCAGTTGACGATTCGCGATACGGGCACCGGCATGGATGCGCGCACCAAGGAGCATGTCTTCGAGCCGTTCTTCACGACCAAGCCCGTGGGCGAGGGGACGGGCCTGGGCCTGTCGACGGTGTACGGAATCGTGAAGCAACTCAACGGATCCATCTGGGTCGACAGCGAAGTCGGGCGCGGCTCGGCGTTTCACGTGTACCTGCCGGCGGCCGCCCAGGGCGCGGCCGAGGTGGTCCAGCCCGTCGCGGAGGCCGCGCTCGAACCGCACGGGCTCCATGTCATCGTCGCGGACACTCCCGAAGAAGCGCTCTCGCTGGCGTCCTCGACCGAGGTGCCCATCGCGCTGATGCTCACCGATGTCGTGATGCCGCGCATGAGCGGGCCCGACCTCGCGGCCACCCTGCGGAACGCGAGGCCGGAGATGGGTGTGCTCTACATGTCAGGGTATCCGGCCAGCCTGGTGCAGCAGGGCCTGCTCGACCCCTCCATGCGGCTGATCTCGAAGCCGTTCAAGACCGCCGACCTGCTCGCGGCAATCGATGAGATGCTCGGCCCACCTAGGTAAGATAGTGCCGCCATGAAACAGTTGCTTTCTCTCGCCGTCGCCGCATTCCTCGCCAACCTGGGCGTTGCCCCCAACGCGCTGGCCCAGGATCTGGTCATCGCCAACGCGCGGATTATCGTCGGCAACGGCCAGGTCATCGACCGCGGGTCTGTCGTCGTGCGGGCGGGACGCATCGCCTCGGTGACGCCGGGCGCCGCGAACGCGCAGGGCGTGCCGTCGATCGACGCCGCCGGCATGACGGTGATGCCGGGATTCATCGACGGCCACCGCCACATCATTCAGGGCAACGCCGACCAGTGGTTCAAGACGCGCGCGGCGGCCGCGATGCAGGAGTTTCTCGACGCCGGCTACACCACGCTGATGGAGGGTGGTGGCGCGGTGCCGGGGATCGTCCAGCTCAAGGAGAAGATCGAGAAAGGCGAGCTGAAAGGGCCGCGCATCATTACCTCTGGCCGCGCCGACCCGGGCAACTTCAAGACCGAGGCTGCCGCGCGCGCGCAGGTGCAGATGCTGGCCAAGGCGGGCGTCGAGATCATCAAGGCGAACATCACGCCGGCTGCGACCGACGCCGAGGTGGCGATCCTAGCGAGCGTGGTGGACGAGGGGAAGAAGCACAACCTCGACGTGATGGTGCACGCCGTCAGCCCGAAGGCGATGCTCGCCGCGGTGGGCGTCGGGGCCCAGAAGCTGGTGCACACCCCGCACTTCGGATGGCTGACCGACGCCGACGCCAAGGTGGTGAAGGATGCCGGCGTCGAACAACTATCGACCACCGGCTTCGGCGTGCCGGTGTTCGACGTCCACAACACGGACAACATCCCGACGTTCCGCGACGGTAAGCCGTGGCCCGACGCGATCATCGACGGCGAGGGCCGCGGACGCGAGGCGGGATACAAGGCCGTGAACGCGCGGACGCTCTGGGACGCGGGGGTCACCTACGGCTTCGGCACCGACACGGGATACCCGCCGCTGGCAGGGCTCTCCCAGGAGCTGCGCACCCTCAACCTGATGTTCTCGCCACAGGACATCGTCAAGCTGATGGGCCCGAATAGCGCGGCGTTCATCGAGAGGAGCAAGGACCTTGGCACCGTGGAAGCCGGCAAGCTCGCGGATCTCGTGATCCTCGACGGCAATCCGCTGGACGGTTACTGGAACCTGCTGAAGGCGAAGGTGGTGATCAAGGGAGGCACGATCGTCAGCGACAAGCGGTAGCGGGAGGCCTTCACCCCTCGACTCCGCTCGGGGTGCCCTGAGCGAAGTCGAAGGGCAGGCCTCCGTCAATGCGTCAGCGCGTACAACATCACGTTGATGCCGAGCGCGTAGCCGTCCGGAGAGAACTGATAGAAGAACTGCGGATCGTCTCCCTCGCGCTCGAACGAGTCCGACACGTCGGTGTTGTGCGTCATCACCGCGATGATGTGCCCGCGCCTGTCGCGGATGGCGCGGAAGTGCGGCACCGCCGATTCGGCGCCTCGCTCCGACGTCACGCGGCCGTTGCTCGCCCGCCAGAACCGGATGCTCGTCACCTGCGGAATCTTCGTCACCTCGAACATCGTCCGGAAGATCGGGTCGGTCATAGGGACGTCCTCGATCGGGTATTGGGCCGGCGGCATCGCCTTGGCGAGCTCGCGCGACCACTGCGACCACGCCGCGTCTCCCCAGAAGTCATCCACCCAGAGAAAGCCGCCCTTCTCGAGATAGAGCCTGAGCCCCAACGCTTCCTCGGGCGACAGCCCGATCGTGCCGACGTCCGATGCCATCAGGAACGAACAGTCGAACAAGGCCTCGTCGGTGAGGCGCACGAGCCACGAATGCGGCGTATCGGCCGCCAGTTTGCTGACGCGCGTCTTGGTGATCTCCGAGAGCCGCATCATCAGGTGCCGCTCGCCCCACGGATAGTCGGTGCGCCAGCCAGCGCCGTTGGCTTCGCGGCGGACGCTGGTGTAGAGCATGTGGCACGCGGTGAAATCGCGGTCCGGCATCTGCTTTTCCGGTAGCTCCGCGGGATCGCCCTGCTCGCCGCGCAGCCCGCCCAAGCCGTCGAAGCCGCGCTGCCGGAACTGCGCGTAGGCGTAGCTGCTCGATAGCACCAGGGCCAGCACGAGAAGGACTCTCGCGCGATGAGCCATCAGATGAGCGGCTTCATCTGCCAGTCAGGGTCGGTGATCAGCGCGGCGTGCTCGTCGGTGGTAATCGAGCGGTTGGCGTACTGACATGACACGACGAAGAGTCCGCGCTCCTCTTCCCAGTCGGCCCTGACGATCCTGGCCTCAAACGGCTGTCCCGAGCGTGTCGTGAGCTGGAGCGGATCGCCGGGCTTGGGCATCGCGGGCAGGGTCATCATCTTCTTGAACCTGACAGAGCTGTGGTCGAGCGGGTAGCCGTTCTCATCCAGCGCCCGGACCTTCATGTTGGGAATCCTCAGGCTCACTTCGACGTCCATACTGGTAGTGTTCCACACAACGGCGCTCTGTAGGAGCGTGCAATTCGAGACACCTGCCCGTGCGAAAGCCAACTACGATGGAGGTGTGATCATGGACTGGCTCAAGAAACTCCGGCCGGCGGCCCAGCCCCAGGCGGCGCCCGTGACCCCGGCCCCGAAACGGCCAGCCCGGCGTGTAGACGGCAAATACGTGCTGCTCAACGAGTACCTGGAAAACAGGTTCGCGAACACGGTGGTGCTCACCTTCGGCCAGATCGAGGACCTCGTCGGCTCCGAGCTGCCCGAGGTGGCGCGCACCGACAAGGAATGGTGGACGGGAGAGCCGGCCGTCGGGGGGTCACGTCACGCGCAGGCCTGGACGCTTGCCGGCATGACAGCCAAGCCGAACCTCTTCGCCAGAAACGTCATCTTCGAACGCCCCGCCTAACGGCGTCCCCAGACTCAACCGCCCCGACGGCACGTTTGATGATTGGTCTCCTGTAGCAGCTCATCACGAGCTCAACAGGAGATTGATATGAAGAGGTTGACCACCCTCGTCACCGTCGCCGCCATCGCCATCATGGCCGCGGCCTGCGGGCCGTCTGACACGGTTACCAACCGCAATGTGAAAGCACGGCTGCTCGACGCATCGCAGCAGACCCGCCAGGTCTACGTCATGACGAAAGGCGGCGTCGTCACGTTGAGCGGAACCGTGGAATCGCCCACGGCGAAGGAACTGGCGGTGCGCCTCGCGCGCGAGACCCACGGCGTCACCGACGTGATCGATCTGATCGACGTCGAAGGGCCGGCGGCCACCAGCGGCATCAAGCACGCGGATGCCAGGAAGAAGAAATAGAAGAAGAAACAGGGGCCATCGAACTGGCATTTTCCTTGCTGAGGTGTCGAGGCATGAAGAAGCCCGTTGAACCCACCCCCATTCTTCGATGGATTTTCAGCCGCGGCGACCAGGTTGTCTCCTGCCATGTCGAGAAAGCGGCCACAGGTGGCAGCTATTCGGTCTGCCTGATTCCGATTGGCGGGGTCGGCCGCTTCCTGATCGAGCGTTTCGACGCGGGCATCAATGCCTTCCACCGCCATGCACTGATCGCCTCGCATCTGCGCCGCACCGGCTGGAAACTCGCGGCCTACGCGTAAAGCGTCCGGGCGGCGGGTCCGCTTCGCGGACAGCCCTACTTGAGATCCTGATGGTGGAGCGCATCAATCAACTGCTCCACTTCCGTTGCGCCCGCATCGCCTTCGCGGCTCCGGCCACGGGCGTTCCTCTGCTTCACGGCATCAATCAGCCGGAGCAACCGGCGTCGCGTGTCGCGCCGCTCGACGCCTGACTTCGCCTCGATCATCTCGCAGACCGATCGGCGGACGTCGTTGCCAGAGCCGCCAAATGGCAGCCGGTCGGCAAGCTTGAGCAGGTGATTGAGTCCTTCGAACAGTGAAGCGTGCTGCGCGGCGGTGTCGGGCTCGGCAACCGGCTCGGACGCGGAGCGTGTCAGCAACCGCCGCGCCGCCCTGGCCAGCCTGACTACCATCGGCGCTGCGAGGGTCGGGTCACAAGGCGCGCCGGGTTCCAGATTTGTCCACACCCATGACATCGCCAGTACGTCGTTTCGGTCACGGCCTTGCTGGTCGTGGCGACATCAGCCGAGCGGCAAAACGGGCACGCGGGTGCAGGTGGAATCGGAGGAAGAATGGGTGCTCCAGCGGCGCTCATGTCGATGCATCGACAGTACGGCCTGCTACCCAAAGCCACAAGCACAATCGCTCCGCGACGGCCTGGGCGCCATAAGTCGTACATGGCGAGCCGGGAGGCGGAATATATGCCTCCCGTTCGGGGGGATGGGGTATTTGCCGGCCGTCCAGAGCGGCGACCGAGCGAAGCTGGCTCTCTAATTAGCAATCGGAATGCCAGCGCTGACCTTTAACTCCCTATCCCCTGCCCCCTTGCCCCTGCCCCCTGCCCCCTGCCCCCTGCCCCCTGCCCCCTATCTGGTGACCACGCCGCAGGCGATGCGATTGCCTGCGTTGCCTGCCGGATCGCTCTTGTAGTCGTCGATCCCTTCGTGGAGCATCAACGCCGAGCCGTCGGCGTCCATCAGGCTGGTGCTGCCAGCCTTCAGCGTCACGCCTGATGCCAAGAAGTCGAACGTCAGCGCACCGCCGGCCGGCACCTGGATGTTCGGCAGATCACCTGCGTGCATGCCCATGGGATTGGTGATGCCGTGTTGCTTCATCGCGGGATTGAAGTGTCCGCCCGCTGTCGTGAACGCCGGCGCCTCGCACTTGCCCGTCGCGTGAATGTGAAACGCGTGCGCGCCAGCGGGCGCGCCGGTCAACGTCACGTGCGCCAGCACGCCGTTCGGTGAGTCGGTCAGCGTCGCCTGGCCGACCGTTTTGCCGCTGGCATCCTTGATCTCGGCTTTCGCCGTCTCGGGCGCCTGCGCCCACACCACCGCCGACGCGGCCACCATCATGATTGCAGCTATCGTTCGCATATGCATTCCCCCGGACCTCATAACGCGTTGATGACTTCCCGTGCGCCGACGAGCGCAAAGAGCGCCAGAATCACAACCAGCAGCACGTTGGTCGCCCAACTATTGTGCGGCACCGCGGCTGTCCAGCGCACGCGGTTGTTCAGGTAGAGCAGCGTCGCCGCCAGGAACGGCACGAACAGGCTGCCGACGATCGTATAGATGACGATCACGAGGATCGGCCGGCCGGTAAACGCAAACGGTATCGGGACCAGGGTGATGAAGAGGAGCGCCAGCCGGTACGGCGTGCTGGTGATCCTGGTGACGTCCTTGCGTCCCTCCGGCGACAGCTTCTTCAGGACGCCGTAGAAGTCGGCGTAGATATACGGCACGCTCTGCCAGACGCCGAGCAGCGATGCGAAGACCGCAGCCCAGAATCCAACCAGGTAGGTGATGACGCCGAAGCGGCCCAGCATCTGTCCGAGCATCTCCGCCATCTTCGACACCGCCTGCGCGTCGGTGATCTTCACGCCGGGAACGAAGAACGCCTGGTTGGCGATCAGCATCACCGACATGCCGAAGACGGCCGTGAAGAGGTAGGCAATGGCGATGTCGCCGCGCACGTAGCGCAGAAACCCTGGACCGCTGATGCCTTCCTCGCGCATCCAGTAGCCGTAGGAAATGATCGTGATCGATCCGCCGACGCCGCCGATCAGCGAGAGGACGTTCGGTCCGGCGGCGGAAGGAATCGTCGGGATGAGCAGGCCGCGCATCGCCGTCGCCGGGTCGTGGAATGTCAGGATCGCGCACACGAGAATCGCGAAGCCCATCACGCCGACGAGCACCTTCATCATCTTCTCGAAGCCGCCGTAGCCGCCGAGCCAGACGAACGCAAAGCCGAAGAGGCTGTGACCCACTGAGGCCCACGACTGCGGCACGGCTCCAC
The DNA here is from genome assembly GCA_947465645.1 of Acidobacteriota bacterium. The sequence continues at coordinate 15,619 of CANIBQ010000091.1, forward strand.
CGGTGAGTTGCGACAGGCCAAGACCACAGGCATTGGAGAGCGCCGCGCTCACCGCGCCCGTCCAGAACACCAGGTAGAACCCGAAGTAGATCTTGACCCAGGCGGGAAGGTGCTCGGCCCATCCTTCGAGAACGGTAGTCCCCGTGGCGAGCTGCCACCGGGCAATCCCCTCGCTGAGCACGAACTTGAAGAAGGCGCCCGCGGCGATCGCCCACAGCAGCAGGACGCCGTAGTTCGCGCCGGCCACGGTGGCCGAGACGACATCACCAGACCCGATGCCGGTGGCTGCGACGATGAGGCCAGGCCCCGCGAGCTTGAGGAAGCTCATCGAGGGAGCCGCTGGTGGGTCAGTGCGCGTCCCGTTCAGCGCGACCCCGGTCCCGTCCGACATGATTCGGGAGACTACAGGCTTTCGGGGCCGAGAGGCAAGGTGGTACAGTCTCCGCCGCATGAGACGCGTCGTCACGCTCGTCGCGATTAATGTGGTGGTGTTCTGCGCGCTCGCCGAGGCCGCTGCTCTTTTTCTCTACTACGTCGACACCGGCGGCTTCTTCTACACACACCGGAAGCCGTACGAGCCGATCCAGGAGACGACCGAGCGGAAGCTGACGGGTGAAGGCCTGCATCCGTATTTCGGCCAGACCCATACGCCGGGATGGCGATTCGACGTCCCCGAGAGCCTCCAGAGCGCCGCGACGCCCGCCCAACTCGAGAACAACAACTACGGCTTCGTCTCGCCGTACAACTATCCGTTCACGAAGGCCCGTCCCGATCAATACGTGATCGGCATCTTCGGCGGCTCGGTCGGCGTCTGGTTCTGCCAGATCGGGGCGCACCGGCTGGTCGAAGATCTGAGGCAGAGCGATCTCTTCAGGGGCAAAGAGCTCGTGCCGCTCTGTTTCAGCCACGAAGGCTACAAGCAGCCGCAGCAACTGCTGGTGCTGGCATACTTCCTGTCGATCGGCCAGCAATTCGACCTGGTCGTGAACATCGACGGCCTGAACGACGTCGCGTTGGGAAGCCTGAACGATCGGCGCGGGCTGGACATCTCGATGCCCAGCGCGCAGCACATCGAGCCGCTCATCAACCTCGTGGACCAGGCGACGCTGACGCCTGACAAGCTGCAGTCACTGGCGGCGATCGAGCGTGACAAGGCACGACTGAACAGCCTCTCGGAGCGGATGCAGCAGACGAGGTTTGCGACGGTGAATGTCGTGCTCGAGCGAATCTACCGGCGGACGTCGAACGACTACTACGCCGAGATGGGGCGGTTTGCCAACCTGCCGTCGAATCCCCGCGGCAACTCGCTGGTGCAGCCTACGGCGAGCGTCAGAAACCGCGAAGGCACGCTGTTCGAGGACATCGCACGCAATTGGGTGGCATCCTCGCGGCTGATGAACCAGATGCTGGCGGAGCGCGCGGTCCCCTACTTTCACTTCCTCCAGCCGAACCAGTATTACGGGACGCGGGTATTCAGCCCTGAAGAAGCGAAGGTGGCGCTCAACGACGCATCCCCGTTCAAGGCGAGCACCGAACAGGGCTACCCCGCGCTCGAGCGCGAATCCGCCGCTCTCTCGGGGATACGCTTTTTCAGCGCCGTCCACGCCTTCGACGACGAACGGGCCCCGGTATACATGGATAATTGCTGTCACTACACAGTGGTGGGCAACAACCGGCTGGCGGATTTCATGGCTGCACGCATACTGAACTCGCTGAAGGGGCCCTCATGACGCCCCGCCTGCGGATCTCGATCGCCGCGCTGGTCGTCGGCGTGGCCCTCGTCGCCGCCGTGCACGCGCAGGGAAAGTACCCGAAGGCGACGGTGATGCTCATCACCCATTCGAGTCCTGGTGGCGGCAGCGACGTTTTTCTTCGCGAGCTGTCGCCGTACCTGACGCGCATCATGGGCGTGAACCTGGTCATCGACAACATGCAGGGCGGCAGCGGTGCGCGGGCGATGGCCGCGGTCGCGAGGGCGAAGCCGGATGGCGGAAGCTTTTATGCGACGACGCCGACGTTCATCTACACGTCGCTGTTGAGCCGGCCGTCGGCGAGCTACAAGGATCTCGAGCCGATCGTGAACCTGTTCTTCGACCCCGAGGTGCTCTACACGGCCGCAGATTCGCGGTTCAGGACGCTGAAGGACGTGCTCGACGCCGCGCGGCAGGGCAAGGGCAAATGGGGCGCCGCGAACCCCGCTTCGCTCGAGCGGCAGGTCATGGAACGGCTGAAGCAGAAGGCAAGGGTCACACCCGTGATCGCGACGTTCGAAGGCGGCGGCGACATGCTGATCAACGTCCTGAATCACACGCTCGACATGGGCGTCGGCGAGCTGCAGGAAATTGGGGCACAGCTCGACGCCCGCAAGCTCCGGCTGCTCGCGGTCGTGGGCGACGCGCGGTTGCCGCAGTTTCCCGATGTCAGGACCGCCAGGGAGCAGGGCATCGACCTGTCGGTACGCAAGTTCCGCGGGCTCGCAGGGCCGAAGGGCACGCCGCCGGCGGTCATCGCCGCGTGGGAAGCGGCGGTGCCGAAGCTGCTCGCGGATCCGAAGTACAAGGCGATCTACACCAAGAACGGCCTGCAGCCGGGATTCATCCCGCACGCGGAATACGTCAAGTTCATGAACGAGTTCGGATCGCAGACCGAAGCCTTCCTCAAGGAATCAGGCGTCATCCGATGACGAGGGACTTCGCGCTCGGGTGCCTGATGCTGGCGGTGGCCGGAGGCTACTATGCCGCGGCGACGCTCATCCCCGAGTCGCAGCTTGCCGACGCCGTCGGTCCGCAGGGGCTGCCGAAGACGTACGCCGTCGTGCTCGCAGCGTTATCTCTTGTTCTGATTGCACAGTCGCTCCGTTCCGGCGTTCCCCCTGCCCCCTTCCCCCTTCCCGCTGTCTTGGCCCGCGTAGCGGGCATGCTCATGATTGGCGTCGTCTACATCATCGCGGCGCCCTGGGTTGGGTACATCCCGTCCATCGCCGCGTTGATCCTGGTGACCATCTACTACCAGGGAGGCGCGATCAATCGGCGCGTCGCCCTTGTCTCGGTCTCCGGGGCGGTGTTCTTCTGGCTGCTGTTCGTGTTCGTCCTCGGCATCCCGCAGCCGGCGGGGTTCTGGTCTTCGCTCTTCTGACGCCGCGTGCTCGCTACTCTCTTCGAGACGCTCTTCACCACGCCGATCGTGCCGGCCGCGTTTGGCGGCGTGGCATGGGGCATTCTCGGCGGCGCGCTGCCCGGGATATCCCCCTCGATCACGATGGCGCTGCTCATGCCGTTCACCTACGGCATGGAACCGATTCCGGCCCTCGTCATGCTCGCCTCGACATATGTCGGCGCGGAGTACGGCGGCTCGATCCCCGCCATCCTGATCCGCACCCCGGGCACCAACGCCGCCGCCGCGACCGTCGTGGACGGCTACGCCATGAAGATGCAGGGAAAGGCTGGCGAGGCGCTCGGCATCTCGCTCTATTCCGGATTTGTCGGCGGCCTCTTCGGGCTCATTGTGCTGGTACTGCTGACCGAGCGACTCTCGAGCGTCGCCCTGGCATTCACGCCAGCCGCGTACTTCGCGCTTGGCGTGCTCGGCCTGACGGTGATCGCGTCGCTGTCGCGCGAGTCGCTGGTGAAGGGACTGATGGCTGGCGTACTCGGCCTCATGATCGCGACGGTCGGCACCGACCCGGTGACCGGGCTCACCCGGTTCACGTTCGATAGTCCCGAGCTGCTGGCAGGCATCCCGCCGGTGCTGGTGATGATGGGACTGTTCGCGATCAGCGAGCTCTTCGTGCAGAGCGGAGAACCCGGCTGGGAGAAGGCCCCCCGGGAGAGCGCGCGTATCAAGTTTCCAAGCCCCGCGATGTGGAAGCGCCTCGCGATCCCGCAGATGATCGGATCCGTCATCGGCACGATCGAGGGGGTGATGCCCGGAGGCGGCGGCACGGTCTCGTCATTTCTCGCCTACAACGAGGCGCGCCGCTGGTCGCGTCACAAAGAGGAATTCGGCAAGGGTTCGCCCGAGGGCGTGGCGGCGCCGGAAGCGGCGAACAACACCGTCGCGTGCACGGCGCTCATCCCGATGTTGAGCCTCGGCATTCCGAGCTCGAATTCGTCGGCCGTGCTGCTCGGCGGCTTTCTCGTCCACGGGCTCGTCCCGGGGCCGCTCCTGTTCGTGCAGCATACGGAGGTGATCAACGGCCTGTATACCGGCCTCTTCACTGCCAACGTCGCGATGGTCATCGTGGGCTACCTCATGATGACGCCCTGCCTGTGGCTGGTGAATCGCCCCAAGCCGTTGCTGATGGCCTTCATCTATGCGCTGGTCGTGTCCGGCGTCTACGCCATCGAGAACAGCCTCTTCCACGTAGGCGTCGCGCTCGCCTTTGGTGTGCTCGGCTATGCGATGCGGTTTTTCAAGGTGCCGCTCCTTCCGATGGTCCTGGGCGTCGTCCTCGGCTTCCTGGTGGAATCGAACTACCGGCGGGCGCTGGTGCTGTCAGCCGGCGATCACATGACGTTCCTGCAGGATCGGATCTCCGCCGGACTGCTTGCCGTGGCGCTGATCGTCCTCGTCGGTTCGCTCGTTCGGCACGCGATGGAGCGCAGGCATGCACGCGGCTGAGACACTGGCGAAGTGGCTCGCGGAGGCGAAGGGCGGCGACCTCCCTGCCGAGGCGATCGAAACCGCCCGGAAGCTGTTCATCGATGTCGCCGGGCTGTGCGTCGCGGCACGACGCGAGCCGTACATCGCGGCGACTCTCGCCGCCACCGACCCCGGCGGCGCGTGCACGGCGCTCGGTCATGCCGGCGGGTTCGACGCGTTCGGCGCGGCGCTCGTGAACGGCACCGCGGCGCACGGCGAAGAC
>CANIBQ010000092.1 GCA_947465645.1 Acidobacteriota bacterium
TCCCGTGGGCACGGACCTCTCGACCTATACACAGACGCAGCTCAACGCCATCGCGCGCCGTCTGAACACGCGCCCGCGCAAAACGCTGGGCTACGAGACCCCGGCTGATAGACTGGCAACCTGCGTTGCGTCGACGGCTTGAACCCACCGCTTCGAATCGCCCCTGCTCGTTGGTCGTCAACGACCGCGTGGTGCCGGTGTCGGCATTGGTGATCGTGATGTCCGCGCCTGGCAGCACGCCGCCGGTCTCGTCTTTCGCGGTGCCGCGGATGGTGCCCGTGGTCAACTGGGCAACCGCGGGTGTGGCAGAGGTCACGACCAGGAGAAGAAACGCCCAGACGAAACTCGATACACGTGGTCTCATCCGCATCGGCTCACCTCGTTTAACGCGTTTAACGCGACTGTGACGCTTCGAACACGATCTTCCCGCCGACGATGGTCATCACCGGCTCGAGCTTCTCGATTTCGTTCTCCGGCACGGTCATGTAGTCGCCGTTCATGATGACGACGTCCGCGAATTTTCCTTTTTCAATCGAACCCAGCATCTTCTCCTCGTTCATGAAGAACGCCGCCTCGATCGTCAGCAACTGGAGCGCCTCTTTGCGCGTGACCGCGTCCTGTGCCCCCCAGACGAGGTTGCCGCTCGCCGCGGTGCCTCGCTCGGACCGCGTCGCGTAGCGGGCGACGCGGGTGATGAAGCGCTGCGCGCGCCACATCGGCGGCTCGTCGGGCTTGCCGCCCTCGAAGTGCACGCGAATGCCCGCCTTCAGGAGATCCCTGACCGGCTGGGCGGTATTCAGGCCCTCCCCATATTGCGCCGGCAGCATCTCCTCGCCTCGTACGATGCGCGGGCTCCACAGCTCCGAGTTCAGGCCGTAGGTCACCTTGTCGCCCATCTCCATCGCAAGGGCGATCGACTTCTCGTCCCAGATCAGATTGTGATCGAGCGCGTTGCGCCCGAGCATCGTCTTCACCTTGATGTCCTGCTGCTTCTCGGCGTCCGACAGCGTCTGCAGCACGATGGCGCCGGCCTGGCTGCCCATGTTGTGGTTGCCGCCGATATTCCAGCCATGCTTGCGCATCAGAAACAGCGTGCCCGCTTCGGTCTGCGCCTGTTCCGCCGGTGACAGATCCGCCCAATGGCGGCCGGTGAACGCCGAGCCCGTCCACTTGTTGGCGCCCGTGCGGGATCCGCGCACGCCGGGGTGGAGGTGCGCCTTCGGCTGATGGGTCAGGATCCCGCCGTCGTCAGACGCGCCGTCCACCGGTCCGACGGCGGCGCCAACGATGCGCATCATCCCGTCGCCAAGTTCGAAGTCGACGAGGTTCGGCGTGCGGCGCAGGAACTGGACGGCCAGCGGATTCTGCCGGGCGAAATCGAGGTCGGGCCGGATGCGCAGGTTGAGCCGGCCCTGGTGCTGGAGCTGGCTCATGATCGTCACGGTGTAGCCGCTCGCGTGGCCGGTCACGGTGGTGACACCGGCGCGCAGGAATTGGTCATTGATCTTCAACTGGTCGTTGAAGATGGCGTCGGTCAGCTCGGGCCAGTCGCGCAGATTCCAGCCGACCATTCCGATCGCCGCGCCAAACAGCTGGCCGGTGGGCCGCCCCGCCGCATCCTTGACGATGCCGATATGGTCGCGCGGCAGGCCCGCCGCAAACGCACGGTTCAGCATCAGCGTGTTGACGACGCCTTCGGAGCTCGAGAGCGCAAGGCTCAAGGGCGTGTTCGGCGCGAGCGCATCGAGCTCTTTCGCCGTCAGCTTCGAGAGCTCCGCGTTCCACTCGTCCGCCATGCGCACCCAGACGGGCGAGCCCGGCGCCGCCTGCTTGACGAGCGCCGAGACCTGCCGGAGCATCGCGGCGACGCTCTCATCCCGCACCTTGATCCCGATCTTCCCGTTGACCATGGTGTCTTTGTAGAGATCGCCACCGGCGAACGCGTTGTCGCCGTCGCTGTCGATGAAGCCCGGGACGACGCTCCGGCCGGCCGCGTCAACCACCCGTGTCGCGGGTCCGACCAGGCGCTTGATCTGGTCGTTGGTCCCGACGGCCAGGATCCGGCCGTCGCGCATCGCGATCGCCTCAGCCACGCTGAACTGCGGATCCACGGTGAGCACCTTGCCGTTGATGATGACGAGGTTGGGGTAGGCGAGCAGCTCCGGGGGGACGGGCTGGATCTGCGCCACGACAGGCGCTCCCGCCAGCATGAACGCCAATACAAGACCGGTGGACCAGAGAATTGCGCGTCGTATCACGATCGCCTCCTGATGAATCGCCGGGTTCAAGGACGATGACCTCCGCGCGTATGCTGCGTTTCGGCGCGAAGGTACCGTCCTAGCGATCGGCGAGTCCGTACCCTTCGTTGACGATCACGAGGGGCGCGGATGGGTTGGCCGCGTCGAAGCTTGCGCGAAGCTGGAAGTGCGGTTCGGCGGCCGGCCGCTCGGTGATCCACCGTACGAGCGACGCCGCCAGCGCGGCGTTCCTGGCGTGTTCGTCGGCTCCGGCTTGCGCGAATGTCTCGTCGGATACGTAGAGGTTGCCGCTTTCGACCTGCTCATCGCGCTTCCGCATCACCCTCAGGAAGGCGATGGACGCGTTGCGGTCGGTGCGCTGCACGTCGTCCTGCATCACGACGTACTCGCGGGCGCTGCCATCCTCGTACTTTCCGGTCAGGTTGATCGCCACGCTCTCACTCCGCTCAGTTGCGCCCGCGGTCCAGGCTCCATGCCCCGGCGCCCCGTGACGCGATGTACGCCAGGATCACCGCGTGCAGCAGCACCTCGACGCCGCCATTGGTGATCGGCCAGGGGCCGCGCGGCGCCGCGACGACGACGTAGGCCACGAGCATTTCCGCCGCGACGACCAGGGCCAGCGGCCGGGTGAACAGCCCGGCCATGATCAACGCCCCGGCCACGAGATCCCAATAGCCGGTGACCGCCGGCAATTGGTCGAGCGCGAATGGCGGCGCGCCGGGGCGGCCGCCCATGAGCGGCAGCATGCCGAAGGCCTTGCGCAGCCCGTGTTGCACGATGAAGGAGCCGACGATGATGCGGAGAAGGGCCCGGGCGTACGGCTCGAGCGACCGAAGGCGCTCGGTCAGCGCCCTCGCCCGGGAGCTGCGGCGCGCGAGCCAGCCGTCGACGCTCCACGCGCCAGGGCCAGCCGTCACCATCCACAGAAACAGGAAGCAGAACAGGATCGCTTCTTCACCGCCGTTGCTGAGCGGCCAGAAGGTGACCGGGGCCCACCTGATGAAATAGGCGAACGCCATCTCGCCGGAGAGGATGAAGGCCGTGAACCGCGTGAACAGCCCGAGCGCGAGCAGGATCGGTCCGACGACCTCGAGCAAGGCGGCGAGGCCGCGTTGGCTCATGTAGTCGGGGACCATCGGCGCGCCGGTGAACCCCCACACCTTCTGGGCGCCGTGCATGAAGAACAACACCGCGGCGACGATGCGGATGACGAAGAGGATGTAAGGCGCGTAACGTTCCCAGCGTGTAGTAGCCATCTAGCGGCACACTGTAGGAGCTTTCGGCGCCCGTGTAAAGTGCCGGGCGGGCCGTCGCCAGGGAAGGGGAGCGCGCATCATGTTCATTTCTTCGCCAGGCGATCGCGCGTAGTCTCGAGCGTGAAGGTCAGCGATTCGCGCGGAATGCTCGTCACGAACGGGCCCACCACCCAGCCCAGTCCCAACGGTATTCCGCGGGTCAGCGACACCGACTCGCACTGCAGGTACACGCCGCCATCCCGGGCGAGGAGCCGCCAGTACGTGTTCAGCCGCCACAGGTAGCCGCCGTCGTGGCCGACGGGCAGCTCGCGTTCCTCGGGCGTGTCGGGGTTCTCGACCTCGGCGATGCGGGTGCTGTGGATCCGCCCCTCGGCGCGGCCGGGTGCGGGCCTGGTGAATCGCGCTTCGTGCTCGCTGTTGACGACCACGGTGATCACTTTTTTCATGAAGAAGCGCAGGTAGAACTTGAAGGTGTCGCCGCTCTTCGCGATCAGCCGCGACCGTGCGACGGCAGGACGATAGATCTGTCCGTGGGCGTTGTAGTCCTGCAGCAGGGCGAGCGCCTGGTCGATTGTCGCGCCGGGCACGAAGGCGAGTCCCAGCCAGTGGTGCACCAGGCCGTCCGGCACGTCGATCTCGCTGCCGCCGTCGAGGGTCTTGTGCTTCTCGATGGTCAGCTCGCCACGGCGCAGGGCGTCACGGCGCGCCTGCTGCTGCGACGCGGACAGCGTGTCGATCCACAGGAACGCGCCCCGGTCGAGGCGCATTTCCGTGAGACGCACGTAGCGGTCGAAGTTGATCGCGGTGCGCGTGGTGAGGTCCGCCGCCGCGGCGGGCACGTGCACGAGGACAAGCAACGACGCGGCGACCGACGCGATCGCGCCGATCCGGATGGTTGCTTCTATCATGCAGAGCCATCATACGACTAAGGTAGAATCCGCCGCGGAGATGACCGACATGACTTACATGCGACCTGTTCTTGCAGCGCTGGCGCTGACGTTGACGCTCGGCTCGTACCTCGCGCTCGCGCAGCAACCGGCGGCGCCGCAGCAGCCGATGAGTTTCTTCGTGACCAGTGTGTCCAAGGGAGACGGCGGCAACTATGGCGGGCTGGCGGGCGCCGACGCGCACTGCCAGATGCTGGCGCAGGCGGCCGGCCGCGGCAACGTCAAGTGGGTGGCCTACCTCAGCACCCAGGGTCCCGGCGCGGTGAACGCGCGCGACCGCATCGGCCAGGGCCCGTGGTACAACGCTCGCGGCGCGATGATCGCGCCCAATCTCGCGGAGCTGCACGGCGACACGCTGGAGCTCGCGCGCATGGGCAACCGCATGAACAAGAACAACGCGCGCACCGAAAAGGGCGACGCGGTCAAGGGTGTGGGAGACACGCCCAACGAGCACGACATCGTTACCGGCTCGCAGCCCGACGGCCGCGCCTACACGGACGGCATGGACCACACCTGCAGCAACTACACCAGCAACGCCGATGGCCGCGGCAGCATGCAGGTCGGCCACCACGACAAGATCGGGCTCACCAACGGATCGTGGAATTCCGCGCATCCCAGCCGCGGGTGCAGCCAGCCGAACCTGATTCCGACCGGCGGCAACGGCTATCTGTACTGCTTCGCCCCGGGAAACTGAAACACAGTCTGTCGTGGGGCCGCCGCGGCGAAGCGGCGGTTCAGAACGCTCCCGCGCTCACGCCGACCGTGAACGTCCGGCCGCGCGACGGCGCGAACTGAAAGTGCTCGCGATAGTAGGTGTTGGCAAGGTTCTCGACCGCGAAGGTCACGCCAAGCCTCTCCCGCCGCCGCGTCAGGTTGACGCCCCATCCAAGGCGCTGCACGGTGAAGCCGTCGAGCGAGAGCAGATCCTGGGCGATGGCGAACGGCGAACTGAGCAGCGTCGGCGTCACGCGGTTCACCTTCGTCTGCGTGCGCACGCCGTACTCCGCCCACCATCGCCCGGTGTGCGCCGTGAACCGGGCGGAGGCCAGCACCTTGACCGGCGTGATGTTGTCGGCGGGCGCCCCATCGAGGGAGCTTCGATCCAGCGGGTTGACCCCGTTCGTGATGGTGCCGCGCGTGAAGGCACCGGACCCGCGCAGCGTCAGCACGCCGGACGCAAGCACCAGCGGTGAGTCAGCCGATATCTCGACTCCGCCAATCCGGACGTCCGCGTAGTTGGTCGCCTGCGCCAGCGGACCGGCCGGCGTCGTCGCGACGACCAGGTCCTGTGCGACGAAGTTGGTGTACTGGTTGACGAAGAGGTACGCGCCTCCCGACACCTTGCGCAGGTTGAACGTGGCGCCGGCGTCGAAGTTCCTCCCTGTCTCCGGTGCCACCTTCACATTCGGCGCGATGCTCCCGGCGGTCGCCGGCCCCGCAAACAGCATCTCCTCGAGGTTCGGGTGGCGGTAGCTGCGGCCGAAACGGACGAAGGGGCTTACGCGTCGATTCGCATTGGCGACCAGGCCGATGTCGCCGGTCAACGCGTTCCTCGCATAGGTGGCGCCATCGGCGTCGGGGAGCGTGGACGGGTCGATAGCGGGCCGGGCGCCGGCGATCACCGACGCGACGTCGTACCCGGGCGTCGCGACGGTCGTGACGTTGTAGAAATCGCCGCGCAACCCGGCGACGAGCGAGAGGCCGTGGCCAAGCTTCCACTCATCCTGCGCAAACACCGCCACGTCGCGCAGGCTCGCATCCGGAACGCGGACTGGATGCGCCACGGAGGGCGGACCCAGTCGCACGGGCGAGGGAAATACCACCGCCGAAGGGCCCCGCGCCCCCAGCACCACCTGTCCGATCATCGATGTGGTCGTGGTGGTCGTACGTGCGTCGCTGCTGCGGTCGCGATAAAAGGTGAGTCCGGTCGTCAGCACGTGGTTCGCCGCCGGCACCACCACCGCCTGAAGATCGACGCCAGGCGTCCAGACGCGCTGTTCGGTTTCTGACAGGACGGTCAGCCTGAACACGCTGATCGGGAAGAAGGACACCGCCGTCGGGGCCGGGAACTGGACCGGCAGAAGATTCTCCAGCACGCGCTGGGTCCGCTGGTAGTGGGCGGTCAGCGAGAGATTCGCGAGCCACGGCGTGACCGCCTGCGCCTCGTAGCGCGCCGACAGCCGGTCGAGGTCGCTCCTCGGCAGCGAGACCGCGTTGAAGAAGTACGGTTCCACGAAATCAGGAAATCCGACGTCGTCCATCTGGCGGCGCTGGTAGCGAACCCGTAGCGTTCGCCGCTCGCCGACCCTGAACAGGCTCGACAGGTTGAGGAATCGGCCCTGCGCGCCCGAGCTCTGAATCTCGTTGCTGGTCCTGACGTAGGGTGCGTTGAACGGATCGGGAAACGCGGCAAGGCTGAACCCGAAGTTGCTGTCGATCGTATCGGTGCGGCGAAGCGCGCCCGATGCGAAGAACGGCTGCGTCTCTTCGACGGCCAGCGTGCCCGCCGTGTAGTTGTCGAACGACTCTGCCCCCGCCTGCAGGCGAAGGGCAAACGATGGACCCGTCGCGCCGAGGGTGGCTGTCCCGCGCTTGCCCTGCTCGTTCGTGCTGTAGAGGCCGTTGAACCCGTAGAGCCAACGGATGTCCGGGGAGAATGACGGCTCGTTCGTGATGATGTTGATCGTGCCCGCCAGCGCATCCGAGCCGTAGAGCAGCGTGCCGGCCCCGTTGATGATCTCCATGCGCGCGACCGCGTCCGGAGACACGAGCCCCACTTCGGCGCCTGTCCGATCGGTCGCCTGCCGCGCGGTGTTCAGCCGCTCCCCGTCCACGAGCACGAGGAGTCTCGTGGAGTCGAGGCCGCGAAGGCGCGGGCGCAGACCGAAGGGTCCATTGCCAACGGGCGTCACGTTCGCGACGGCCACCAGGGCATCGCCCGTCGACAGCGTGTTGCCCTGCTCGATGGCGACCTTGGGAATGCTCTCGACGTGAAGGGGAATCTGGCGGGTTTCGCGCTCCGCGCGGGTCGCGGTGACGGTGACCTGGACGCTCAGGCCGCCGACGTCGAGCTGCACGGGCAGATCGAAATCGGCGTCCTGATCGACGATGTCGAGCGTCCGCGCCACCTCCGAGAATCCCTCGCGCGTGACGATGACGAGGTACGAGCCGAGCGCGGCGACGTCAAACTGAAACCGCCCATCCTCGCCCGTCTCGACCGACGATTCCTGGCCCGTCGCGACGCCCCGGAGGACGACGTGTGCCGCGGACAGCGATCCGCCCGTCGCGTCCGACACCGAGCCGCGGACGGTTGCCGCGCCGGCCGGAACGGCCAGCAGAAGCCCCGCGAGGCACACACCCGCACACCACCGACCTCTGATGTTCACAGTTGAGGGTTCCTTGAACGAATGGCCCCGCGAAGCCACCTTCGCGGGGCCGGATGGTTGTTACTTCCACCACATCTCGCGATGGATGCGCCACTCATTGCCGTCACGCATCCACAACTGCACGTAGCGTCCCTTTGTCGCCTGTCCCTTTTCGACGACGCTGTACTCGCCCTCGAGGTGGGCAAGCTCGCCTGCCACGTACACGTCGGTCAACGTCAACGTCGTGGCGGGCTTGCTGTCTCCAAAGTCGCCCGTCCAGAACGCCTCGATTGCCGCCTTGCCCGACACGCGCCCCTCGGGCTGCGTGGAGAGCTCAGCGTCATTGTCGTACATCGACATGAGACTCGCCGCGTCGGAAGCATTGTAGGCGGTCATCCACCGCGACGTCATCTGCTCGGCCATTTTCGGGTTGCGCTGGAGCGAGGGGTCGAGGCGCCAGATCTCCTGCTGGATCTTCCACTGGCCGCCGGCGTGATTCCAGAGCTGCTGGTACTGCCCCGTTGCGAGCGCGATACCGCCGTCCTTCGAGCTCACTTCGTACGACCCGTCAACATACAGCAGGTCTCCCTGGGCGAGGGAATCGACCGGTGTGAGCTTGGTGACAGCGCCTCCCGACCCGAGGTCCTGGCTCCAGTACGCCTCGATGTCGCTGCGGCCGATGATAGCCGCTCCCCCCGCGGGGGTCGTGTGTGCATCCTCCGCGTAGAGGGCCGTCAGGGCTGCCGCATCGCCGGCGTCGAAGGCCTTGACCCACGAGGCGGTCACCTCGTCGGCGGCCCCCTTGTTCGCCGCCGGCGGTGCCGCGCCTCCACACGCCGCCAGGCCAATGCCCACGGCGATCGCGATTGCTCCGAGCGTGACCTGATTGATGAGAGATCTATTCATATGCGGACTCCTTTCGAGGCGGCATGCCCCGACTCAGCAAAAATTCCCTGGGATTGGGGAAAATGTCCCGCGGCGCACGCCGCTGAGCGGCGCAATCCTCGTTTGTCGCGCCAGAATGCCTTGTTGCCTGGAGTGTGAGCAGACATCGCGCCAAGGTGCCCCCCGGCCGAGTCAGCACTTGTAGTGTCGCGGTTCAGGGTTTATGGTGAGTCTCACTATTTTGGGGGAGAAGAAGATGGCAAATATGCCAGGCCTGGTCGCAGCATCCCTGCTTGCCGCCGTAGTCTCGGTGGCATCGGGGATTCCACTGGCGTTTGCGCAGACGGGCGCGTTCGTTCCGGTCACGCAAGCGATGCAGGCCAATCCCGATCCAGCCGACTGGCTGCACATCAGCCGAACCTACAACCAGCATCGTTTCAGCCCGCTCACGCAGATCAACAAGGGCAACGTCGCCCAACTGCGCATGGCATGGTCGCGCGGCCTGCCCGCCGGCGTGCAGGAATCCACGCCGATCGTCTATCGGGGCGTGATGTACGTGATGGCGCCGGGCGCGAGCATCCAGGCGCTCAATGCCGCCAACGGCGACGTCATCTGGGAGTATCGGCGCAGCTACGGGCCGGGCGTGCCGACGGCGGCGGCGCGCAGCAAGAGCCTCGGCATCTACGAGGACATGATCTATTTCGGCGCGCCCGACGGGTTTCTCCTGGCGCTCGACGCGCAAACCGGCAAGCTGCGCTGGGAGACGAAGGTCGACGATGGCCAGATCACCGCGGGCGGATTGCTGGTCGCCGACGGAAAGGTGATCTCGAACCGCACGTGCCAGCAAGGCAAGCGCGAGTTCTGTTTCATCGCCGCGCACGACGCGAAGACCGGCAAGGAGGTGTGGAAGTTCTACGTGACAGCCGCGCCAGGCGAGCCCGGCGGGGACACGTGGGCGGCGCTACCCGTCGATCAACGCGCCGCCGGACCGTGGGGTCTGCCCGGCTCATACGATCCGGTCCGCAAGGTCGTCTACTGGGGCGTCGCCAATCCGACCGCCTACACCCGATTGAAGCGCCACGGCCGCTTTGACGCGGTCTCACTGAGCTCGCCATCCGAGCTGTACAGCAACTCCACACTGGCGCTCAACGTCGAGACGGGCAAGTTGGTCTGGTACTTCCAGGAGCTGCCGGGCGACGACTGGGACGCCGACCACAATCAGGAGCGACTCCTCGTCCGCACGCGCGTGAGCCCCGATCCGCGGTTCGTCAAATGGATCAATCCGACTGTGGCGCCGGGAGCGGAGCAGGATGTCGTCATCACGGTGGCCGAAGGCGGCGGGATGTTTGCGGTGGCGCAGCAGACCGGACAGTTTCTCTGGGCGCGTCCGTTCCCGTATGACGACCCCAACGTCAACATGAGCGTGGTGGACGTGAAGACCGGTCAGACCGCGGTCAATCCCGACAAGATCTTCAAGAAGGACGGCGACAGGATTCTCGGCTGCTACCACAACACCCGGGGGCTGTGGCAGATCGCCTATCACCCTGGTAAGAATGCGCTGTACGTGCCGTTCCACGACCAGTGCCTGACGATGGAAGCCGTCAACAGCAACTCCACCGGGTTCGGGATGCGCGCCGGCGTCATGCGGCCGGGCTCCGACCCGAACAAGTACATGGGCATGGCCAGGGTCGATCTCGCCACCGGCGAGATGAAGGTGATCTACTCGCAGGCGCAGCCGACCAATGGTTCGGCGCTGGTCACCGCCGGTGACCTGGTGTTCTTCGGCGACCTCAACCGGCGGCTGCGCGCGCTCGACGCCGACAGCGGCAAGGTGCTGTGGGAAGCGGTGGTCGGCGGCACCATCGTCAGCAGCACGATTTCATACGCCGTCGACGGCAAGCAGTACGTGATGGTCTATACCGGCGGAGGCCAGTCGGTGACCGCGAATCCACTGGCGATGGCGGCCAAGTCGATGCCACCGCCGGTCGTCGGACACAACGCGGTTTACGTCTTCGCATTGCCATGAAATTCGGATACTTCACGCTCAGCGACAACCACTACGAAAACAACACGCGGTCGGCGAACCAGTTCGTGGCCGACATCACCGCGGAAGCGCTCTATGCCGACAGACTCGGCATGCATTCGGCCTGGATCGGCGAACACCATTTCAATTCGCTCGGTGTGCTGTCGTGCCCTGACCTCGTGCTGTCCTACATCGCCGCGCTGACCACCCGCATCCGGCTGGCGCCCGCTGTCACGGTGCTGCCGCTGCATCATCCGATTCGCGTAGCGGAACAGTGGGCCTCGCTCGATCTGCTGAGCAACGGACGGGTGGATTTCGCCGCGGGGCGGGGCTACGACCAGCGCGAGTACCTGCCGTTTGGCATCTCATTCGAGTCGAATCAGTCGATCTTCGAAGAAGGCCTGGAGATCGTTCGCCGGCTGTGGGACGCCGACGATCGCATCTCGCACCACGGGACCCACTACAACTTCGACGACGTGCGCATTACACCGAAGCCGGTGCAGCGACCGATCCCCACCTATGTCGCGTCGTTCTCGAGGCCGTCGATCGAGATGGCGGCGCGGCTCGGATGCGGCGTGGTCGTCGCGCCGTTCGCGGCGGCGATGACGTTTGGCGGGCTGCGCCAGGTGAGGGACGCCTATCACGAGGCATGTGCCGCGCACGGCCGTGCCCCCGGGCGCCTCATGTGCAGCTACTTTACCCATTTCGCCGACACCGCCGAGCAGGAGGCGGCGGCGCGGGCACGCCAGATCCGCTATTACCGCGAATGCGTCATTCCCGCGTTCCCAGGCGATCCAAAGACGGCGCCCCCGAGCTACCGGTACTTCATCGACATGGTCGACCGCCTGAGGAAGCTCAAGGCGGAGGACCTGACCGAGAACTCCGTGCTGGTCGGATCGGCGTCGCGGATGATCGACACCCTGAAGAAAGTCGAAGAGGCCGGCTTCGAGGAGGTCATCTTCTACATAAACGTCGGGCTCAAGCCTCACGCGCAGGTGAAAGACGAGATGGCGCGCCTGATGGAAGAGGTGGCGCCGGCGTTTGCCGCTGACATGACACCGATGCACGAAAAGGAACGGGATTAGGCAGTGATAGCATTTTCGGAATGCAGATAAAGCGCGACCTCCGCACACTCACCGCATTTGCGACCGGGCTGATCGTCGGCGTTGCCGCGATGGCGGTCGTGGCGCAGTCGAACCGCATCGAGGGCAACATGGGCATCAACCATGTCGGCATCACCGTCGAGCGGATGGACGAGGCGATTGCCACCTACAACACGGCGTTCGGCTTCGGGGAAGCGGCCGTGCTGCGCGACGACAAGGGACAGGCGACGCTCGCCTTCATCCATGTGAACCGCAATACATTCATCGAGCTGTCGCCGACGAGTCCGACCAACCCTTCCGGGCTGTCGCACTTCGGCATCCAGGTCAGCGACGCGAAGGCCGCAGCGGCGGCGCTGCAGCAGCGCGGCGTGAAGATCGGGGACCCGCGGCCCGGCCGCACAGTGTCGTCGATCACCGCGACGACCGACCCATACGGCGTCAGGATGGAGCTGTCCGAGCTCGGACCGGAATCAATGCTGGGGAAGGCGATCGCCGGCTGGCGGTAGCGGAGGCCTTACGGCCTCCGGCTACCAGCCTGCCGGCCCGCTCAAGGCCGGAGGGCCGTTGTCACGCCCGAGAGCGCGTAGCCGTCGGCCGTCTGGCGAAACACGATTTCGTCGCCGTCCACGCGCACGCTCAATTCGCCGCCGCGTTCCTCCTGCGACACCTGCGGATAGGAGGCAGCGCGTCCGGTGCGCGGGACGATCGCGGTCGCAAGCGTGAGGCTCCCCACCGACTGCGGACTGGCCAGCCGCAGCAGCTTCACCGCGCGAATCCAGCTTGAGGGTGATTCGACTGTGCCCGCGACGAGCGACGCGCTGGCCGGGATCACGTCCAGCGCCGAGTTCGACTGTGTGACCGTCCATCCCCCGCCCTGGGGCCAGGGAACGATCGTGCCGTAACTGTGGAAGCGCAACTCGATCGGCGCGGGTGTCAATGGCGCCACCTCGTCGAGCAGCACGTAGTAGCGCCGATCGACGAACACCACGTGGCGCCGCGCGCGAGGCGTCGTCACCTGATAGCTGCCATTCGCCACCCCGACGAACGCCGTGTAGTGGGCGCCCTCGAAGGGACCCTGGAGCGTGCCGTTCTTGCCAAACAACTGACCGCGCCCGCCAACGAGCACGGAGTTGTGCCCGGCCGTGGAAATCTCGTAATAGTTCGCCCGTGCGGCCGATGAGAAGTAGTCAGCGGTGTACGGGCGGCTCCCCAGATCGATGAGCACCATGTTGTCGCCCATGCCCACCGTCACGTGGTTCAAGTCGAGGTGAGAGTGGTTGGCGCCGGTCGATCCGTTCTTGAACGCGAGGAAGAGTGCCGGGTCGGGCTGTTCGGAGGCGAGCATCGCCCACCCGATCGACGGAAACGATGCGATGGGAGGGATCGATGGCAGAAACGACGCGCGCGCTTCGGGCAACCACTCTTCGTCGACCGCCCGCCACGCGAGGGTCAGGGCCTCGTCTGGCCATCCCTCGCTCGTGAGCGAGCGCGGCGCCGTACGGTCCTGAAACCACACGTAGTCGGGGTTCTGGTACTCACGGCCGAGAAAGAAGAAGAGTGGATCGGCGGCGCGGCCGGCGCTGTCGGAGAAGCTGGCCGAGAGCCTGGTGCCCGGGTTGAACACCAGCGGAAACATTCCTGTGTGCCGCGCGCCTTCGCGCCGCAGATACGCGTCCCCTGCAGGCCACCCGGCGCGGCGCAGGGCGTCGGCGGCCATGAAGGCGTAGCGATGGCCGTACGTCCAGTAGCCCGTCCCTTCTTCCCATCCGCCGTCGTTTCCCAGGTTGTTCCAATACGGAGTCATCGCGGGCATGGAGAAGTGCAGCACGCGATCCGAGAGCGCGCTGTCGCCCCGCAGCGCGAGGGCCAGCACGGCCGCGCCGCCGTTGCAGACGGGATTCCAGTTGTGATCCGCCGTGTACCACGACATCGGTCTGGCGATGTCCACGGCCGCGAGGTACGGCCGCATGGCCCGGCGCTCCACCCCCTCGCGCAGGCGCGCGCGCTCCGCCTCTGTGAGCGAGGAGTACAGCCAGTCGTACGCGAGAGCGAAGGTGAGGCTCATCTCGCCGGTCATCAGGTCGTATGGAGGAGCGTGCGCAGAGTCGACCCAGATCGGCCAGTTGGTGATGGCGTGGTCGAGCTGCGCGACGGCCGCGTCACGGTAGCGGCGATCCCCGTTCAGCAGGAACGCCATCGCGAACGTGGCCACCCGCCCCTGCAGGCGACGCGCGGCCTCCAGTCCCTTGAGCGTCCCCGGCGGGTCGGGTTGGCCGCGTCCGGTGGTCGACACGAGCAGCGGGGCTGCCGCCAGGAGCACGCTGGCTCTGGCCAGCAGGCGGCTGCGCACCGGAGCCATGCGTCCGCTCTCGGCCCGCAGCCTGATCGAGTCAAGATCCACTGCGTCGAACAGCAGCCGGGGGTGGCCAGGCAGGCCCTGTGCGGAGATGTCGCCGCCGCGCGCGTTCAGCGCAAACAGCAGTGCGAGCACCACCAGGCAGGTTCGTCCGAGCATGGGCGGAGACACGGTCACCCTTCGATAATCGTCAGATGTCATCGTCTCCTTCAGACCGAGGCCGCCGCCTGCCGGGCGGGTCGCACCACGATAGCCGCGACCGCGTGTGGACGACGCGTCGGCTCCAATTGTGCACCTAGCCGGCGAACCATGACCATCCACGCGCCCTCGTCCTCTGGATCGTTGACCACGGGGCGTGCGCGGAGCGGCCGCTGGCGCAGCGCCGCCGACCAGTCGGGTCGGGGCTCCCCGTCAGAGTCAAACGCCACGACCTCGAACACGGGCCCGTCCTTGTAGATGGCGACGAGGCCCTCGCCGGGTTCGTCGCCGATCTCGATCTCGAACCGCGCGACCCGTCCGAGGGCGCTGTCCTCGTAGTGCGCGAAGATCCCCTCCACCAGCGGATGCCCCGAGGCGAAGAAGTCGATCGTCTCGTTCTCGACCGCTTCCTCGCGGTCGAATGTGCCGACGTAGCTCGACCCGCCCGGGACACCCGGCAGGCCGTCAACCAGCGCCGCGCTGCCGAGCTCGATGGCGAAGATCCGGTGGCCTCGCGGGTGCTCGATCGAAAACCCCAGGCCGATGCACGCGGTGACAACCACCTCCTGGTTGAGGACGTCGAGTTCCCCGGGCACGCGCGCGAGGATCCCCGCGGCCATGTCTGACGTGTAGGGGTCGCGATGAAGCTGCTGGTACGCCGCCTCGCGGATGCGCGTGCGCGCGGCGTGCGCCTCGCCGACCAGTCCGCCCAGGCCTTGTGCGGAGAGCGACGCGAGAGGATCGAGCGCGATCTCCTCGAGCGCGCCCTCGATGTGCGCCAGTTGCGGTTCAAGGCCGGCCAGCGGCTCGCGGAACAGGCCGAGCTCTTCGAAGAGCCGCACGACGTCGGCGCCGATTCCGCCGGGCGGACGGAAGTACACGATTTCCACCGGGATGCGCCGGCCGATCCGGTCGAGCCGGCCGATCCGTTGTTCCACGACCGACGGTTTCCACGGCAGGTCGAACAGCACCAGGCGGTGGCAGAACTCGAAGTTGCGCCCCTCGCCTCCGCTTTCGGTGGAGACGAGCAGGCTCGGACCTTCGAACTCGCGGAACCTGGCGACTTCCGTGTCGCGGCGCGCAGGCGACAGCTCTTCGTGGAAGACACCGCTCACCAGCTGCGCGCGGTGGCTGAGCGCGGTGCGCAGCATCTCCAGCGTCTCGCGATGCGCGACGAAGACGAGCGTCTTCTCCTTCGCGTCCCGCCAGCGGGGTGCCTGCGACAGCAGCCACTCGATGCGGGGATCGCTGGCGTCCATCGCCTCCGCCTGCTGGCGCAACGCCAGGTCGCCGTGGCCTTGCGCGGCGCCCAGCGCCGCTCGCAGTGCTGCTCCGGACGCGAGCGCGCGGCGGACGCGATCGATTTTTCGTTGCCGCTCGACCGCATTCTTCACCGTGGCGCCTCGAAGGGTGGCTTCGACGGCGTTGTGCACCTGCCACTTCGCTCGATCGGCGAGCGAGATCGGATTCCCCACGCGCGGCGGCAAGCCCCCGATGTCGGCGCGGCGGGTCGAGCTCGTGCACGGCGGCAGCGGAGTGCCCTGCGCGAGACGCGCCTCGAAGCTCATGTCCTCGGGAAAGTCCTGGGGACGGAGCAGTTGCAGCAGTCGAAAGAACCCGTGGGCGTCGTCTTCGAGCGGTGTCGCGCTGAGGAGCAGAACGTGACGGCCCAGCGCCGCGATCGGCGCGACCGCCCGCCACGCCGGTTCGCCGGGATGACCGGGCGGGCGGCGGAGTCGCTGCGCCTCGTCCACCACCAGGAGATCGACGCCCGCGCGCACGGCCTGTTCGGTCAGCTTCGGATTCTCGACCAGCATCTCGATCGCGATCACCGCCCGCCGATGGACGTCGAAGGGATTGAAGTCCGCGCCAAAGTCGCGAGCCACGTCGGCGAGACGCGGCGCATCGAGCAGCGTGAACACCTGGTGATATTTCCGCCAGAGCTCGCCCAGCCATTGGACGGTCAAGGCATCCGGCGCGACGACGAGGCAGCGCTCGACCTTGCCGGCGTGTACCAGCCGATTGAGGATGAGCGACGCTTCGATCGTCTTGCCGAGACCCACTTCGTCGGCCAGCAGCCAGCGCACCGGGTCGCTGCGGCTCGCGCGCTCGGCGACGTGGAGCTGATGCGGGAAGAGCCGCACGCGTCCCCCGAGAAACGTGCCGAGGCCGTCAGCTTCGCGCAGGGTCAGGAGGTGGAGGATGTCCAGGCGCGTCATGAAGTCCTCGACATCGTCGAGGTCGCCAATCGCCAGGCGCTCGAGCAGCGCGCCTTCGAGCTCCAGCGGCCACAGATCGTGGGAAGGCACCGTCTCGCCGTTCGCGAGCCGCACCCTCGCGTCCGGGAGCTGCGCCTCGATCGTCGTCTCTTCTCGCGTGGCGGTGATCCGGACCGGGCGCCCGGGCCTCAAATCCACCGGGATGAGCGCCTCGGTGGTGGCCGCGAGCCGAAGCGTCGTCCCCGGGCGAGGAAATTCGACGACGATCGCTCGACCCTCGAGCGCCGCCACGCGTCCAATCCCCAACTCGGGATTGTGCCGATGGGTGAGATAGTCGCCGGTTTTCCAGGAGCGTGCTGATGCTGACATGGTCTACGGGTGGTGGTGGCCGAGCCTATGTTCTGTCGCGCTCCTCGAGAAGGGCCTCGAGCTCGGCGAGCGATTCGCGATCCTTGGCTCGTCCAGCGGCACGCTTCAGCGCGATGAGGGCGGGCAAGGTGACCACCCAGCAGTGTCGCTGCTCGAGCTCGATCGCTTCGGCCTGGGCGATGAGCGCCTCGAACCGACCGCCTCCGGTAACCTCACCCAACAGGTCGACGTCCCCGAGCGTGGTGGTGAGCGGAAAGTTCAGCCCGCGATCGATCGTGGCCTCGTCCAGCACGAACGGAAGCCCAGGCGGCGCTCCCCGCAGGTACGGCTGATAGAGAGAGGGCGTCCGAGAGCACTCTCACGAACGCGAGGAGGTCTGGCGTCATCGAGCTCCGCGGGCGGCCTCCCGAAGGCGGTCGATCGAGCGCATGAACGACAGAAGCGTCCGGTCCACGTCCTTCTTGTAGGCTTCGATGACGGGGTCCGGCGGAAGGTCTGGAGACGGGCCACCACTCATGGGATTCAGTGTACCCCGCCCGCGCCCCGCTGCGCGGCGTGAACCAGGTCCGTCGTCTGTCAGGACAGATCCGCTGCCCTCGATACTCTCTCGTACGACTTCAGACGTTCTCCTCGATCGGGCAACAGCGTCGAGAGCATGAGCTCGTCGGCGCCGCTGTCCCGCGCGAGCGCCGTCAATCCGTCCACGACTCGCCGTGGTCCGCCGATGATGGCGCCCAGGAGAAATTCCTCGGCGATCGCGTCTTCCTCGCGGGTGAAGCGGTAGGCGAGCGCCTCGTCGATGCTGGCGATCGGCGCGCGGCGTCCAGTCCTGTTTCTCACGACCGCCAGCCGGATCGGCGCGGCCATCCGCTCCGCCTCTTCATCGTCTGGGCCGCAGACGACCGTGACAGCCAGCATGGCGTACGGCGCGGCGAGCTCCGGCGAAGGCCTGAACTGATCGCGATACCACGCGATGGCGTCCACGGCGTTGCGCATGGCGAAGTGGCCCGCGAACGCATAGCGCACGCCGAGCGAGGCGGCGATCGACGCGCCTTCGAGCGTCGATCCGAGCATCCAGATCGGCGGCAGCGCGACGTCGGACGGCATCGGGATGACTCCGCGAAATGGATGTCCCTCCGGAAACGTGGCGTTGGCGAAGGCGAGCACTTCGGCGAGACGATTATTGGGGTCGTCGGCAGGTCCGCGCCGCAGCGCGGACGCGGTGATCGGGTCGGTGCCTGGCGCCCTGCCGAGGCCGAGGTCGATGCGTCCGGGATGAAGCGCTTCGAGCGTCCGGAAGATCTCGACCACCCTGAGCGGGTTGTGATTCGGCAGCATGATGCCGCCGGCGCCGACGCGCATCCTGGTGGTCGTTGCGGCGATGTGGGCGATCAGCACCTCGGGAGAGGACGTGGCGATGTTGGCCATGTTGTGATGCTCGGCCACCCAGTAGCGGGTGTAGCCGAGGCCGTCACAATGGCGCGCAAGCGCGACAGAATCGAGGATGGCCTGGCGCGGGGTCGAGGAGGCACCCACAGGCGAGAGGTCGAGGACGGACAACGGGACCACGTGGGATCAGTCTACGGCACGCGCGCGTGATCACCCGCCGGGGTGCGCGGCCCGTCTACCAGAAGCCGAGCAGCCGCCACCACGCGCCGCCAACCCCGATCCAGATCGCGATGTTGACGACGCTGACGATGGCGCCGACTCGCCACCAGAGACCGAGCGGGCAATGGCCGCTGCCGAACAGGATCGGGGCCGGCGCCGTTCCGTAATGCGTCAGGCACGCGAACAGGTTGCTCGAGAACCCGAGGACGAGCGCCGCCAGCAGCGGTGGGACGCCGATCGCCAGCGCCACCGCGAGAAAGGGCGCATACATCGCGGCCACGTGCGCGCTGAGGCTGGCGAAGAAGTAGTGCGAGTAGAAGTAAACCAGCACCAGCCCGAGAAATCCCGCTACCCATCCGATCCCGACGAACATCGGTCTGACCTGCTCGGTGAACCAGGCGATGAGTCCCAGCTGCCCGAGGGCAGTGGCCATCATGAGGAGCGCGGCAAACCAGACGAAGGTGTTCCACGCCTCGGTGTCGCACGTCACGTCTTCCCACCGCAGCACGCCGGTCACGAGCAGCGCCGCCACGGCGATGATGGCGGCCGCGGTCGGATCGAGGCCGATGAACGTCCCCGCGATCCAGGCGCCGAGCAGCACGATCGCCACGGTGGCCATGACGAACTCGCCGCGTGCCATGGGGCCCATCCTGGACAGGGCCTGCCGTGCGGCCTTCGGGGCTTCATCGTTGTCGCCCTGTCCACGCGCGCAGAGCCAGTAGATCACCAGCGGCACCACGATCAGGCTCGTCACACCGGGCACGACGGCGGCGACGGCCCACAACCCCCACGAGATGTGAACGCCTTGCGCCGATGCAAGCTGCACGATCAGCGGATTGGCGACCATCGCGGTGATGAACATCGCGCTGGTGATCACGGTGCCGTTGTAGGCCGTGAGCGTCAGGAACGCGCGCGCCCGCGCGCCGGCGGCGGGAGTGGCGGCGGTCATCGTCCGCGTCAGCGACTGGAGGATGGGGAAGATGACGCCGCCGGCACGCGCGGTGTTGCTCGGGATCACCGGCGCGAGTACCAGGTCGGCTGCGACGAGGCTGTAGCCGAGTCCGAGGGTGGTGCGCCCGAATCGCGCAACGAGGTGGTAGGCGATTCGTTCTCCGAGTCCGGTTCTGATGAAGCCGGCGGCCAGGAAGAACGCCGTCAGCACGAGCCACGCCGTGGCGTTGCCGAAGCCGCTCAGCGCCTCGGCGATCGTCAGCGTTCTCGTCGCCAGGGCCGCGGCGATGCCGACAAAGGCCATGGCCCCGATCGGCAGCGGCTTGGCAATGATGCCGACGACGGTCGCGACGAAGATCGCGAACAGCCGCCAGGCACGCGGATCGACGGCATCGGGCCGTGGGAGTGCCCA
>CANIBQ010000093.1 GCA_947465645.1 Acidobacteriota bacterium
CTTCACCTGCTCCTGCAGCTCGAAGTCCTCGATCTTCGCGATCCGCTGGCCCATGCTGACGCGATCGCCGAGCCGGACGTAGATGGCCTGAAGACGTCCGGCGACGCGGGGAACGACCGACACGGTCGCGTCGCCAATCAGGTTGCCGACCACGGTGATCTCTTCCGAGACGGAGCCGAGGCTCGCCTTGGCCAGCTCCACGGTCAGCGGCCCACGATTGCCGCGTCCGCCCTGAAACCCGCCACCGCCAGGGCCGCCGCCCCTCTGCTCGCCGCCCTGGCGTCCACCCTCGCCTCCGCCGCCCTGCGCGCCCGCCGCGCGCGTCGAATCGCGGGTGAAGAGACCTGAATAGAACGCGACGCCGGCGAGGCCCGCGATGACGAGGAGGATGATGACGAGTTTTTTCATGAAGGTTTAGTTCCCACCGCCGAAGCCACCGCCGCCGCCTGCGTTCGCCCTGGGCGCCTGCGAGCCGCCGCCCTGGATGGTCGTGATGCCGCCGCCGTTGCCGGCCGGCACTTCCTGGACGCGCTCGAACTCCACTTGCGCGCGCCGGTAGTCGAGCAGCGCGCGAAGCTCGGCGTTCTGCGAGTCGCGCAGGTCGCGCTGCGCCTGCACCACGAAGAAGTTCGTCGAGAGGCCGACTTCGAACCGGCTCTGCTCGGCGTCGAGACGCCGCTCCGCGAATTCGCGCGCGGCCGATGCGGCCTGTACGCGCTCGCGGCTCGATTCGACCTGAAGCGCCGCGTTGGTCACGTCGGTCGCCACCTGAAGCTCGAGCTGGCGGCTTTGCGCGATCGTCTGCCGCTGCTGCAGGCGCGCGCGCGCGACGTTGGCATCGGCCGGACTCGTTCCGATCGGATAGCTGAAGTTCACCGACAGGTTCCACGTCGGCGCCGTCTGATCGGCCAGGATGCGCAACGCGTCGAAATAGCCGCTTTGGATCGTATTGGTAATGGCACCGCCGAGCTGGCCGCTCTGCCGGATGAACTGCGGTCCGCCGATGCCCGCCACTCCGTATGACGCCGTCAGGTCCAGCGCGGGTCGCTGCTGGTCGGTGAGGCTGGCGAGAGAGACGTCGTTGGCCTGCAGTTGCCGCTGCGACTGCTGCAGGTCGGTCCGATTCTCGAGCGCGCGACGCACGGCGCCGGCCACATCCAGCCGATCGGTGGCAAACGTCGGCACGTCCACCGGGTTGAGGTTCGCCGTCCAGTACGGATCTTCGGTGCCGTTGACGATCAGCCGCTTCAGCAGCAGTTCGGCCGTGCGCTGCGTGGCAATGGTCTGCGCCACCGTCTGGCGCCGGGTGGCCTCTTCAGCCTGCGCCTGGACGATGTCGAGCGGCGCCAGCGTGCCAATCTCCACGCGAGCCTGGTTGTCTTCGACCAGCTTCGAGGCCAGCGCCAGCGAACGCTCGGCGACGTCGGCCGCCTGGATGGCGTAGACGAGATCCCAATACGCGTTGCGGACGTTGGCGAGCGTGCGGACGACCGTCCCCCGCAGCTCGATCTCCGAAATCTGCTGGTTGAGCGCCGTGATCCGAAGCTGCGCCCGGGTGGCATCGATGCGGAAGCTGCGCAGCAGCGGCTGCACGTAGCTGGCATTGATGTTCGTGTTGAGCGCCGGGTTCCGGGTGGCGAATGCGTCCGACTGTGACTGGCGATTGTTGTTGAAGCCGACCGCGAAGCTGCCGCCGCCCCACTTGACGGCCTGCGTGAGGCCCGTGTTGCCGGTCAGCGTCT
The DNA here is from genome assembly GCA_947465645.1 of Acidobacteriota bacterium. The sequence continues at coordinate 1,743 of CANIBQ010000093.1, forward strand.
CGGTGACGAGCATGTCGGCGCCCGCCGTCTGCGTGCGCGGGAACGTCGACTGGCTGCGCACGCCGAGGTTCGACGCGAACGTCGGGCGGTAGTTGGCCTCGAGCGCGGCGATCGCGAAATCGAATGTCTGGGGATTCAGCCGCTCGACCGAGATGTCCAAGTTGCGCTCGAGCGCGCGCTGCACCGCATCCGCGAGGGTAAGGTCGACCTGTCTGCCGGCTTCAGGCGGCGGCGCCACCGGGCGGGTCTGCGGAATGCCGGGGGCCGTGCCCGCCGTGTGGCGGATCTCGATGAATCGGCGCGCCGCCTCCTGCGAGATCGCGTCGAGGCGGGCGCTGTCGCCGGCCGGATCCTGGGCGCCCGCGGGGCCCGACGCGAGGAGCGTGAGCAACACGAAGGGGATGAGCACACCGAAAGGGCTGGACGTTGAGCGGGCAAGAGTCTTCATGTGCGTTGAACAGGATGGAGAAGGTCTATCTGCGTTGATCGCGGGTCCGCTGCCGATCCCGATCGCGGGTCGACGCCTCGTGGAGCGCGGTGAACTTCGCCCACTGATCGGTGGTCAGGCTTCGACGCATGCGGAGCAGCATCATCGTCCGCGCTTTGCTCATCTCTGCGCGCGCCGCCTCGACGATCGTGAGTTGAGCCAGCACGGCATCGTCGTCGGCCTTCTCCACCAGCCGATCGAACTCCGCCTGGGCTTCGTCGAGCGCCTTCATCGTCGTGCGAAGGGTCGGCTGGGTCTTTTGAAAGATCTCTTCGAGATTGGTGCGCTGCTCCGTGGTGAGACCGAGCTCGCGGCCGAACGGCTCGTCCTGCCACCACTTGCCACGCTGCGCCTGGGCCGGGGCGGACCAAAGCAGGACCATGGCGGCACACGCCAAGAAGTGATGGAACTTTTTGGAGACATTCATAACTGACTTGCCTCACAATACGACTGTCTGCGCCGTGACGTTTACTGCTCTGGCTGCAAAGACATACGAGTACCACGCTCGGTCCGGCGTCGGGTATCCTTCGCCAGGCACATCCGTGGCACAGGCCTTGCGGGCTCGCTAGGTGGCGGGTAGCCCGCCGAAGGATGGGTTGTATGAGACGGAACGCGGTGCTCGTGGCCTTTCTGGCGGTTCTGTTGATGGGGCTGGCGGTGGCGGCTCAGGAAGGCTTTTCGGTCGGCGGCCGGTTAGGCGCGACTGACCAGGAGGCCCAGGAAGGGTATTTTGCCGTCGACAATCAGACGATGATCGTGGTGAAACCCGGCAGCCAATTGCACGCGTACTTGAAGTCCAAGGTGGGGCAGCGCGTCCGCATCACCATCGAGCCTGACACCGAGTCGGAGTAAGCGTCTCTCAGCTTGCCGCCAGCTCTTCGAGCCGCCGAATCGCGGCGCCCACCAGGTTGTCCGGCGTCGACGCGCCGGACGTAAGGCCGACACGTATCCGACCGTCCGGCAGCCAGCCGGCCGTCGCAACCTCCCTCGCTTCTCCGACAGGTTTGTGCCTGATTTCGGTCGATGATACCAATCCGTCTGGCGCAGCGATGTGATACGTCGGCACGCATGCCGCACAAATGTTCGCGAGGTTGCAGGTGTTGCTGCTGTTGTAGCCGCCGAGGACGATCATCAGGTCAGGCGTCTGTTCAGCCAGCAGCGCGATCACCGCATCCTGACGATCCTGCGTCGCGCTGCAGATCGTATCGAAGGCGCGAAAGCGCGCGGTGAGCTCGACGTCGCCGTACCGGTCGCGCATCGCCGCGCGGAACATCTCGCCAATCTTCAGCGACTCCGAGCTCAGCATCGTCGTCTGATTCGCGCAGCCGATGCGCTGCAGGTCGCGGGCTGGATCGAACCCCGCGGAGGCGGCGTGCTCGAACCGTGCAAGGAATTCAGAGGCCGACGAGCGCTGCGTGCCCCGGATGTAATCGCAGACAAATGTCGCTTCGCTCTCGTTCAGGACAACCAGGTAGTGGCCGCGGCCGCCGATGAGCGCCTGCGACGCCGTGGCGCGCGTTTCCTCGTGGCGGTACTTGCCGTGGATGATGGAGGTGAAGCCGTCCTCGGCGTAGCGCTTCACGTTCTTCCACACGTTGAGTACCGACCCGCAGGTCGTATCCACCATCGTGCAGCCGTACCCCTGCAGCTCGCCGAGCAGCTCCAGGGTGACGCCGAAGGCCGGCAGGATCACGACGTCGCTGGGCGTGAGCGCGGCGATCGATTCGCCGGCGTCGGACAGGAAGCGGATTCCCTGGGCGCGCAGTTGGTCGTTGACGTGGGGGTTGTGAATGATCTCGCCGGTCAGGAACACCGTGCGGTCGGGGAATCGTTTCCGGGTCTGGTAGGCATAGTCGACGGCGCGGTCGACCCCGTAGCAGAAGCCGAATTCGCGCGCGAGGTGAACTTCGAGCCGCCCCGACTGAAACCGGTAGTCCGACTCCTTGATGCGTTGGACCAGATCGCTGTGGTAGCTCTCGGCGAGAACGCCGGCCACCTCGTGTTTGAGGTCGAGACCTTTTCGGAAAATGAGAGGGGGCATTATCGGATCGCGGTCTCCCAGGGGCTCGGGGTCAGCTCGTCGAGGGGCCGCAGCGAGGTGCCGCCGGAACCTTCGATCGCCAGGTCAATGCGGCCGAGTAACTCGTCCTCCGACATGGTGGTTGCCACGGCCTGCAGCGTGTGAACGTCGGGGGCCGGCCGGGCGGCGGCGGCCACCTGGCTGGCGCGCGAGGGCCGGATCACGGAGAAGTCGTGCGCGAGCTGACCGGCCAGGAGTCCGATGGCGAGGCCCGCAGCCGCCGCGCCGGCGATCCACCGCATCGCGGGACGGGTACGCGGCGCAAAGGCCTCGGCGGCGTGCCCGGCAGGAAAGGCGATGACGCGGCCCGGACGGCCCTCGTGCTCGAGCCGCTGGAGGATGCGGGCGTGCTGGCGGGCGAGCCGCTCCGCTGGGAACGCCGCGTCGGCTTCGGCCGCCGCGGCCTGCGACACGTCCGTCAGCAGGCACGCCAGGTCGGTGCGCCGGTCCTGGCATTCGACGCACGACTCCAGGTGCTGGACCTCGCCCTGCGCGGGCGCGGCGTCCAGGCAGGCCTCGATGAGGCGCTCGTCGGAGAGATGGGCTCGACCCTTCATCATCACGTCAGCGTTCCAGCAGGCCCCGCAACTTGCGGACCGCGCGGAACAAATGCACCCGGACGGTGGCCTCGCTGACCCCGAGCGCCCGGCTCACCTCGTTGGTCGTCTGCTCGGCGATCCGGCAGAGCGTAAACACCGCGCGCTGCCGCTCGGGTAACTGGGCGACGGCGGCGGCAATCTGCCGTGCCCGCTCCGCGTCGACCAATCGATCCTCGGCGCTTCGCTGCTGCACTCTCGGCTCGCGCGGTGGCGTGTCGACGCTCGACGGCATCGGCACCGACCACCGCAGCCGGCGGGCGCGCGACTTTCGCAGGTCCAGGCAGCCGTTCACCAGGATCCGCGTGAACCAGACCTCGAAGGGGAGGTCCTCACGGTAGCTGGTGATGTGCGTGAACACCTTGACGAAGGCGTCCTGCACCGCCTCATCCGCGTCGTCCACGTCCCGCAGATATTGATACGCGATACGAACCGCCCGGCGCTGCTGGAGCGCCACGAGATCCGCGAACCGCTCCCGCGCTGCGTCACGCTGACCTGCGACGACGAGCGCCTTGATTTCGGCTGCAAGCGAGGAATCCCGGGACAGCGGCGCTGCTGGCGCCGGAGTACCCGCCGCAACAGGTGACGAGGCGCGCCGAGGAGGCGTTCTGGACATCAATACGGCGGCTGCGGGCTGGCGTTTACCGCGTTTTAACAATTCGGTAGCGGCGGGGCCAGCCGCACTGGAGTGTGACAACTATACCGCAATACATGTACGATTCTGTTTTCCTCCGCCCGCAGAAGCGAGGTCATGCACCCATCGTGAAGTTCGAGCCGGTTATCGGTCTGGAAGTCCACGCACAGCTCAGCACCCGGACGAAGATTTTCTGCGGATGCAGCACGGCGTTCGGCGCTCCTCCCAATTCCCAGGTCTGCCCGACGTGCCTCGGGCTGCCGGGGGCGTTGCCAGTCCTCAACCGGCAGGCCGTCGATTACGCGATCAAGGCGGCGCTGGCTCTCGGCTGCGACGTCCAGCCCGCGTCGATTTTTGCGCGCAAGAACTACTTCTATCCGGATCTGCCGAAGGGTTATCAGATCTCCCAGTACGAGTGGCCGCTGGCCGTCGGCGGGCGTGTCGAAGTCACGGTTGCCGGTCAGACGACGGAGATTGGGCTGACGCGCATCCACATGGAAGAGGATGCGGGCAAGTCGCTCCACGAGGGGTTTTCGGACTCCAACCGCCGCACCTGCATCGACTACAACCGAAGCGGCGTGCCGCTCATCGAGATCGTCTCGGAGCCCGACATGCGGTCCGCTGCCGAGGCCGCCGAATTCTTCACGAAGCTTCGCAACGTGCTTGTCTGGCTCGGCGTCAACGACGGCAACATGGAGGAGGGGAGCCTTCGCTGCGATGCCAACGTGTCGGTCAGGCCGGCGGGGCATCAGAAATTCGGCACCAAGGCGGAGGTGAAGAACGTCAACTCCTTCCGCTACCTCCAGAAGGCGCTCGAATATGAGATCGAGCGGCAGATCGAGCTGCTCGAGGAGGGCGGCCGGGTGGTGCAGGAGACGCGCCTCTGGGACTCGGCCACGGGCAAGACGCACGCGATGCGCAGCAAGGAAGAGGCGCACGACTACCGCTACTTCCCGGAGCCCGATCTGCCGCCTCTCGTCGTCGATGCGGCCCGCATTGAGGTCGTGCGCTCAACGATGCCCGAGCTGCCCGAGGCGAGGCGCCGACGGTTCGTGGCGGCGTACGGGCTGCCCGAGTACGACGCCGGCGTGTTGACGCAGTCTTCGGAGCTGGCTGATTACTACGAGCAGGTGGCGCGCGACTCGAGCAACCCGAAGGCCGCCAGCAACTGGGTCATGGGCGAGCTGCTGCGGACGATCAACGATCGCGGGCTGAACATCGCCGAGATCCCGCTGACACCGGGCGCGCTCGCCGGCCTGATCGCGATCGTCGACAAGGGCACCATCAGCAGCTCGATTGCCAAGGACGTGTTCGGAAAGATGCTCGCCTCCGGGCGATCGGCCGATGAGATCGTGGCGGCCGAAGGCCTGGCGCAGATCGGCGACGAATCCGCCCTCCTATCGATCGTTCAGGACGTCATCGGCCGCAATCCTGACGCCGTGGCGCAGTACCGCGCCGGCAAGAACCAGACGTTCGGCTTCATGGTGGGACAAGTCATGAAGGCCAGCGGTGGAAAAGCCAACCCGAAGCTCGCCAACCAACTGCTCAAGCGCGAGCTCGACAATGCCTGACCGCTGTTCCAGGAACCTGGAACTCGGAACAGAGAACGGTTATAACAGAGCGTGATCGAGACGCATCACCTCTCGAAGTTCTACAGCCGCGGTTTGTACGCGCTGCGCGACCTGTCGCTGACCGTCGACAAGGGTGAGTTCGTATTCCTCACCGGTCCCAGCGGCGCGGGCAAGTCGACGTTTCTCCGCCTGCTCCTGATGCAGGAGCGTCCCAGCGAAGGCGAGGTCTTCGTCAACGGCCACAACCTCTCGAAGCTGTCGCGCAGCGAGATCCAGGAATACCGCCGCGGCATCGGGTTCGTCTTCCAGGATTTCAAGCTGATTCCCACTCGCACCGTGCTCGAGAACATCTCCTTCGTCCCCGAAGTGCTCGGCGTCGCCGTGTCGCAGCAACGCCGGCGCGCGTTCCAGGTGCTCAAGTGGGTCGGCCTCCAGCACCGCATGAACGCGTATCCGGCGGACCTGTCCGGCGGCGAACAGCAGCGCATCGCGATCGCGCGCGCGCTCGTCAACGACCCGGCCCTGCTGCTCGCCGACGAGCCGACCGGAAATCTCGATCCCGATCTGTCTCTTGAAATCATGAACCTGCTCCGCGAAATCAACGCGGGCGGCACGACGGTCGTCGTCGCGACCCACGATCGCGAGTTGATCCGGCTCGTCGGGCGCAGAACGATCACGCTCGACTCGGGCCACGTCGTCGAGGTCGCATGAGGGCGCTCGAATACGCCATGCGCGAAGGATGGGCGAGCCTCTGGCGCAGCCGGGGATCCAGCGCCTTCGCCGTCGTCGCCATCGCGCTGGCGATAACCGTGCTCGGCGTCCTGCTCCTGTTGACGTGGAACGCCCAGCGCCTGCTGGCGCAGTGGACGACGGCCGCCGAGTTTTCCGTGTACCTCCGCGACGATGCGACGTCGGAACAGCGCGGGGCGATCGAGGCGCTCATCGACCGGAGCGGGGCCACCGATCAGCGGGAATATGTCTCCAAGACCGACGCGCTGGCCAGGTTCCGGCGCCAGTTCGCCGATCTGGCGTCGCTGACGCAGGGTTTCGACGACAACCCGTTCCCGGCCTCCCTCGAAGTGCGGGTGCGGGCCGGCGCGGGTGCCGACGGCCGAGCCGACGCGCTGGTGAAGCGCGTTGCAGCGTTGGCCGGCGTTGCCGATGTCAGGTACGACCGCGAGTGGCTGACGAGGCTTGCGTCGGGGCTCAACGCCGTGCGCGGTGCCGGCCTGGCGCTCGCCCTGCTGATGGCCGTCGCCGCCGGGGTGACGGTGGCGACGGTCGTGCGACTGGGTCTGCACTCGCGCCGCGATGAAATCGAGATCATGCGGCTCGTCGGGTCGCCGGTGTCGTTCATCCGCGGTCCGTTCGTGGCTGAGGGGCTGATGCAGGGGGGGCTTGGCGCCGTCCTGGCGGTGGCGTTTCTCTGGCTGGGACTGGCGGCCGTCAACGCCTGGTGGGGCTCCGACCTGCGGACCCTTCTCGACGGCGGCGCGCTCGAGTTCCTGCCGCCGCGGTTTACCGGTTCCCTGGTGGCGGGCGGCATGGCGGTGGGCGGGGCCGGCGGGTTCGCGGCGTCGCGGCACGCGGCGTAAGCAGGGGCAGGGGATTGCCGGAGGTTACCCGGGGGCGGATTGACACGCGCTCGCGGTGCTCGTTACACTGGGGTCATACCAAGCATGTCGGCCGCACGGAACCGGGTGTCACGTTTCCTCACCGATTCGCGTCCGCAGGGCGATTCTGTCCTACATCCCCTCTCCAATTTCTACCGGGAAGAATTTATCAAGTGCCAGCGCTGTCTCGAACAGCAGCGCGAGTACTACTCGGAACGCACCATCACTGACGTCGAGCAGGCCCTGACGCGGGCGATGTCGCAGCTCGACCACCTCTGCACGAAGGGCGACGCCGATAAGATCGTCAGCCGCCTCCTCAGGCAGTTTGACGTCGTCACGGGCCTCTCGGCCTGGTCTGATCCCCGACACGTCCACTAACCGTTCGCTCCCCGATTTACGCCGCGACCTCGCCGCGATTGTGCAGGCGGCCATTGAGGCCGTGGATGCCGGTCGCCTGGTCGAGCGCGCCCTGAGCGATTCCGATCTGATCGGCCAACTGCGATCCGCGAGCGCCGTGGACGTCGTGTCGGCGGGAAAGGCGGCGGCGCCGATGCTCGTGGGGTTCGCCGCCGCGTCGCCGGTGCCGCCACGGTCGATGACCGGGATTGGGCCGGGCCAGCCTGGGACGTTGCCGCCCGGCACCGTCTGGCATTCAACGGCGCATCCTGTGCCTGACGAGCGCAGCGTTAGCGCGGCGCGTCGGGCGCTCGCGGTGGCGGAATCGGTGACGCCACGAGGCGTGTTCGTCGTGCTCCTCTCCGGCGGCGCCTCGTCGTTGATGGCGAAGCCGGCCGGGGAGCTCTCGCTGGCCGACAAGCGCCGCACCAGCGAGCTCCTCCTGGAGTCGGGCGCGGATATCAGCGAGACGAACACTGTTCGGAAGCATCTCTCCGCCATCAAGGGCGGCCGGCTGGCGCTGGCGGCCGGAGGCGCGGTGCTGACGCTGGTTGTCTCCGATGTCGTCGGCGACGACCTGTCCACGATCGCGTCGGGGCCAACAGTGCCCGATGCCACGACATTCGAACAGGCGCTGGATGTGCTGGACAGGCGAGGCGGACGCCGTCGATATCCACCTCCCGTGGTGCGATGGCTGACACGCGGCGCTGCCGGGGACGTCGAGGAGACGCCGAAGCCAAGCGATCCACGGATCTCACGATCCGTCGCGAAAATCATCGGCGGGCGCCTGACGGCGGTCGCCGGTGCCAGTCGCGCGGCTGAGGCGCTCGGTTACCGCATCCATGTGATCGAGCAGGCCGTGACGGGTGAGGCGCGGCGTGCCGGACTGGCCCTGGTCGACGTGGCGTCGTGGGCGTCGATGCTCCGCGACGCACAACCGACGTGCATACTGGCGTCGGGCGAAACAACGGTCCACGTGACCGGCCAGGGCATCGGCGGCCGGAACCAGGAATGCACGCTGGCGATGGCCACCCGACTGGAGACGCTCGGTCCATCGGTGGTGGCGGCCAGCATCGGCACCGACGGCGTCGACGGTCCGACCGACGCGGCGGGTGCGGTGGCCGACACGACCACGCTCGACCGCGCCAAAGCGGCCGAGTTGTCGCCGCCCGAACGCTACTTCGCGAACAACGATTCGTACACCTTTTTCAACCAGCTCGGCGATTTGATCCGGACGGGACCCACGGGCACCAACGTCGGCGATCTCCAAGTTATCCTGATCGGCTAGTTACACATGCATTCACGCGAAGACATCCTCTCCCTCATTCGAGAAAAAGTTCATCACCCGGCCACCTCACGAGAGCTGGCCCAGCTGCTTCGCGTGCCCCGCGAAGAGCGCACCACCTTCAAGCGCCAGTTGAAGACACTCGTCGCGGACGGAGAGTTGCTCCAGATCCGCGGCAACCGTTTCGGTCTGCCCGACAAGATGGATCTGGTGGTGGGGAAGCTCCACGCCAATCCGGCCGGCTTCGGCTTCGTCGTCCCCGAGCACGCGCAACGGGGCGCCGAGCGCAAGGACATCTACATCGCCGCCTCCAATCTCACCGAAGCGATGCACGGCGACCGCGTCGTGGCGCGCGTCGAGCGCCAGTCCGAGAAAGGTCCGGAAGGCCGCATCATCCGGATCCTCGAGCGCAGCCAGGCGACGATCGTCGGCCGATTCGAGGTGGACGCCGGAGGACTGGGGTACGTCGTGCCGTTCGATCGGCGCGTGCTCACCGACGTTCACGTGCCGACGGGGCAGTGGGGCGCGGCCGAGCCAGGGGAGATGGCGCTGGTCGAGATCACGCGGTGGCCCACCGCCACGCGTGGCCCTGTTGGCCGCGTCTCCGAGGTGCTCGGGCGAATCGAAGAACCGGGCGTCGACACGCAGATCATCATCCGCAAGTTCGGCATTCCCGATGCGCACTCCGAGGAAGCGATCGAGGAAGCGCGCCGCATCGGCGGCAGCGTCAAAGAAAAGGACATCAAGGGCCGCACGGACTTCCGCACGGTGACCACCGTCACCATCGACGGCGAGCACGCGCGCGACTTCGACGATGCGATCACGATTGAGCGGAAGGCCAACGGAAACTACTGGCTGGGCGTGCACATCGCCGACGTCTCGCACTACGTGAAGGAGGGAAGCGCGCTCGACGAGGCAGGCTACGAGCGCGGCACGTCGGTGTATTTCACCGAGCGCGCCGTGCACATGTTTCCAGCGGAGCTCGCCACCGGGCTCTGCAGCCTCAACCCGAACGTCGACCGGCTGGTCCAGTCATGCCTGATGGAGGTCGATCGCAAGGGCAACGTCGTCCGGTATGAAATGCACGACGGCGTCATCAACAGCGATGCGCGCATGACGTATACCGCGGTGAACGCCATCCTGACCGATCACGACCCCGCTCTCACCGCGCAGTACCGCGAGCTCGTGCCGATGTTCGAGATGATGCGCGAGCTGTTCGAGATCCTTCACGCGCGCAGGCGCAGGCGCGGATCGATTGACTTCGATCTTCCCGAGGCGGAAGTGATCCTCTCGGACCTCGGCCAGATCACCAACATCATCGCCACCGAACGCAACGTCGCGCACCGGTTGATCGAGGAGTTCATGCTGCTGGCGAACGAGACGGTGGCGGCACATCTGGTGAACCACGACATGCCGGCCCTCCACCGCGTGCACGAACCGCCCGATCTCAAGAAAGTCGCGGAGTTCGAAGCGTTCATCACGACGCTCGGCTACAGCCTGGGCGGCTCCGGCGGCACGGTGCGGCCAAAGCACTTCCAGAAACTGATCGACCGGATGAAGGGCACTCCCGAGGAGCGTCCGATCGCCGCGCTCATGCTGCGCACGATGCAGAAAGCGCGCTACGACGCGGCGCCGCTTGGACACTTCGGCCTGGCCGCCGAGCACTATACCCACTTCACGTCGCCGATCCGCCGCTATCCCGATCTCGTGGTGCACCGGATGCTGCGCGAGTCACGCCGGGGTGCGGTCGCGGCCCCGCGCCGCGAGGAGCTCGACGAGGATCTGCCCGAGGTGGCCCGGCATACCTCCGAGATGGAGCGGCGCGCCGACGAAGCCGAGCGCGAGCTGCTGCAGTGGAAGAAGGTCCGCTTCATGGCGGACAAGGTCGGTGACGAATACGAGGGCTACATGACCGGCGTCGCGCCGTTCGGGCTGTTCGTCGAGCTCATCGAACATTACGTGGAGGGCCTCGTCCACGTGTCGAGCATGGGCGACGACTACTACAAGTACTCCGAGCAGGAGCACGTCATGCGCGGGGAGAACACGAAGAAGGTGTACCGGCTCGGCGACAAGGTGCTCGTGCAGGTGGTGCGCGTCGACATGGAGCGGCGGCAGGTGGACCTGGGGCTGGTGGAGATTCTCGAAAACGTCCGGCGTGAGACACGTCCGCGTGGGCCGGTGCGAAGCAAGGCTGCGCCCAAGGGGGAGAGAAAGCGCGCCCAGCGTCCCGGGCGGCGCGAGCGCCTCGGTCGAAAGGCGGGCGCGCGCCGGGGACGAAAACCTTAGGCGGACTTCTCGACGTCCTCGTTTTTGTTGGCGTCCTTGAAGTTGCGAATGCCTTTGCCGATCCCGCGGCCTATCTCGGGCAGGCGATTGGCCCCGAAGATCAGGATGATGATCGTCAGGATGATCAAGAGCTCAGGAATGCCCAAATGGCCCATATGTCACCTATCTCCCGGCTGTGCTGTCGTGGTGTGCGGACACCCCCGGGCCAGCTCAAACAGACCCGGAGCGAAAGTGGATTGTACCACGCAGGCTTCTGACGGAACGGGTTTTGAACAATACCGCCAGATGAGCAGTTATACACGCTGGTTTGCGCTGCTGGCGGCAGGGGTCGCTCTCGCCTCCGCGTCGGTGGCCGCCCAGGGTCCGCTTGCGACCTTTTCGTCGCGAACCGACCTTGTCGAGGTGTACGCCACGGTCACCGACGCCGTGGGTGAGCCGGTGATGGGCCTGGGCCGCGATGACTTCGAGATCTACGAGAACGACCAGCTTCAGGACGTCTCGACGTTCGCCGCGGGCGAGTTCCCGCTGACGGTGGCGTTGGGCGTCGACCGAAGCTGGAGCATGGCCGGGAATCCGCTCCGCCTGGCGAAAGCGGCGTCGCAGACGTTCTTGCGCGCGCTGAGGAGCGACGACCGATCGATGGTGGTCGCGATCAGCAGCGAGGCCGACGTCATCGCGCCGCTGTCGATGGACCGGTTGAACCAGGCACGTGCGATCGCCGCGCTCGATCCCTGGAGCACGACCGCGCTGCACGATGCCATCATCGCCAGCCTCGACCGGCTGGAGCCCGAATCGGGAAGACAGGCGCTTGTCGTGTTTTCAGACGGAACGGACCGATATAGCCGCGCCACCGCTGCGGAGGTGGTCGAGCGCGCCCGCCGCAGCCATGCCCTGATCTATCCAATCGCGTTCGGCAAGACCCGGCCGCCTCTCATGGCGGAGCTGGCCGTGCTGACGGGCGGACGTTCATTCCTGCTTCGCGATCCGAAAGAGCTCGAGAAGACGCTGCAGACCGTCGCGCGGGAGCTTCGTTACCAGTACCTGCTTGGCTACGCGCCCGCGACGCCGATTGACAAGGGCAACAACGAGTGGCGTGGCATCCGCGTCGTGCTGAAGAGCAAGCCCGGTTTCCGCGTCCGTGCCCGCGACGGGTACACGACCGAATGAAGTTGACGTAGAGTAGCCGCATGCCGCATCCGTTGGTATTGGCCCTTTTCGACAACGCGGTGGCTGCGGCCAACGCGGCCCGCGGCGTCCGCGGACTCGGCGTCCCCAGGGAGCGCGTGTCGATCGTGGCCCGTTCGCATGATGAAGAAGGACAGCTCGCACAGGTGTCCGGGGGTTCGCCCGGATCGGAAATCGAAGACTCGGCGCCGGCCTCACGCCTCGGGGAGCTCGGTGGGCATCTCATCGCCGCGATCGCCATGGTGATGCCGGGCATCGGCCCGATTGTCGCCGACGGGCCCCTCGCGGCGGGGCTTGGCGAGGCCGCGGGTCATCTGGCTGGCGGCATCACCCGCACGCTCGAGGACGCGGGGTTATCGCGCGCCGAAGCCGAGGCCTGGGAAGCCGACATCCACCGCGGGTGGTTTCTGATCGGCGCACACGTCACCGAGGACTCGGTCGAGGCGGCGCGAAGGGTCATGACGGCCGCGGGAGCCGTCCGGGTCGCCGGCGGAATATGGCAGGAGTGAGTCCCGTTGCAGGATAGCCTCAGCCGATCGCGACATATCGCGTAAACAGGACGGCTGGGGCAAGGCCAAAAGCGTCACCGGCGCATCCTAATCGAGGAAAGAACGCCGGCGAATCAACATCTGATGAGGTACTCGTTTTGCAGTTGCGACGGTAGCAGCGCTCAAGGAGAATGAGTCACACTCAATCCGTCCCGATGCCGACCTCGAACCCCGAGCCCGTCAGGCCTTCGAAAGAGGCGGCCTCCGAACACCTCAGTGTGCGGGTGGGCGGTCCGGCTGAGGTGCATTTCCTCTTCGAACAGCAGGAGAAGCGGCTTGGCGGCGCGCTTGGGGCGTCTGTCCTGACGCACCTCGTCTTTCTCGGCCTCTTCCTGCTCGTCATCAGGCTCGTTCCCGACCGCTTTTCAGAGGCCATCCTCCCCGACAGTCTCCCGCGTCAGATCGTCTGGCTGGCTGAGCCCGGCGCGGGCGGCGGCGGTGGTGGCGGTGGAAATCAGATGAAGGAACCGCCCAGGAAGGCGGAGCTTCCAGGTAAGGAAGAGATCTCAGTTCCCGCGATCAAGCCGCTTCCATCGGAAACGGTCAAGGAAGCGGTGCCTGAGCCGGACACGACGATTCCCGCGAAGACGCTTGGCGCTGATACGTTGGTCATGCCGGGCGTCCTGGAGTCGGGAGCGGACACGGTGTCGCAGGGGATTGGCACCGGCGGCGGTGGTGGAACCGGAACGGGAACCGGCATTGGCGATGGAACGGGGTCGGGTTTCGGCTCCGGCACCGGCGGCGGCACCGGCGGCGGCGCGTACCGGCCAGGCAACGGCGTGCTGCTGCCGAAAGTCCTGCGCGAAGTGAAGCCGCAGTACACCGCGGACGCCATGCGCGCGAAGGTGCAGGGCACCGTCCTCCTCGAGTGTGTCGTCAACTCCGACGGCACCGTCGGCAGCGTCGACGTCGTCAAGTCGCTCGATCGGGCGTTTGGTCTGGATCAGGAAGCCATCAAGGCCGCGAAGCAGTGGCGCTTCGCTCCCGGCACCCGCTTCGGCGAACCCGTCGCGGTGCTCGTCACGATCGAGCTCACCTTTACCCTCCGCTAATCTCCCGGGGCCGTACAAGACAAGGGCGGGTCCCGGAGGACCCGCCCTTTCCAGACGTATCGGTTTCGACGCGTCTGCTTCTCGACTTCTTAGTACATCCCGCCCATGCCGCCGCCGTGCCCATGTCCCATCGGCGCAGCGTCCTTCTTCTCCTCGGGAATCTCCGAGACCAGCGCCTCGGTGGTCAGCAGGAGCGAAGCGATCGACGAGGCGTTCTGCAGCGCGTTGCGGACCACCTTCGCCGGATCGATGACGCCCGCCTTCACGAGGTCCTCGTACACTTCGGTCGCGGCGTTGAAGCCTTCGTCCTGCTTCATCTCCTTGACCTTCGCGACAACGATCGAGCCTTCGGCACCCGCGTTGGTCGCGATGTGGCGCATCGGCTCCTCGATGGCGCGCCGGACGATCTCCATGCCGACCTTCTGGTCGCCTTCGAGCTTGAGGGCATCCAGGGCCTTGGCTCCGCGGAGCAGCGCCACGCCGCCGCCGGGCACGATGCCTTCCTCGACCGCCGCCTTCGTCGCATGCATCGCGTCCTCGACGCGCGCCTTCTTCTCCTTCATCTCGGTCTCGGTGGCCGCACCGACCTTGATGATGGCGACGCCGCCCACGAGCTTCGCGAGCCGCTCCTGAAGCTTTTCACGGTCGTAGTCCGAGGACGTGTCCTCGACCTGCGTGCGAAGCTGCTTCACACGTCCTTCGATGGCCGCCTTGGTGCCCGCGCCCTCGACGATCGTCGTGTTGTCCTTGTCGATGGTGATCTTCTTTGCCTTGCCGAGGTCTTCGACCTTGATGTTCTCGAGCTTGAGGCCGAGGTCCTCGGTAATCGCCTTGCCGCCGGTCAGGATGGCGATGTCTTCGAGCATTGCCTTGCGGCGATCGCCGAAGCCCGGCGCCTTCACGGCCGCCGCCTGCAGCGTGCCGCGCAGCTTGTTGACCACGAGCGTGGCCAGCGCCTCGCCTTCGATGTCCTCGGCGATGATGAGCAGCGGACGGCCGAGCCGCGCGACCTGTTCGAGCACGGGGAGCAGATCCTTCATCGAACTGATCTTCTTCTCGTGGATCAGGACGACCGGGTTCTCGAGCACGACTTCCATCCGCTCGGGATCGGTGACGAAATAGGGCGAGAGATAGCCGCGATCGAACTGCATGCCTTCGACGACATCGAGCGTCGTCTCGAGCGTCTTGGCTTCCTCGACGGTGATCACGCCGTCCTTGCCGACCTTGTCCATCGCTTCGGCGATGATCGTGCCGATCGTCTGGTCACCGTTCGCGGAGATCATCCCGACCTGCGCCACCATGTTGCCCGACACCGGGCGCGCCATCTTCTTGATCTCGGCGACGATCGCCTCGACCGACTTTTCGATGCCGCGCTTGAGCTCCATCGGGTTGGCGCCGGCGACGACGTTCTTGGCGCCTTCGCGGTAGATCGCCTGCGCGAGCACGGTGGCGGTGGTGGTGCCGTCGCCCGCGGTGTCAGACGTCTTGCTCGCGACTTCGCGCACCATCTGGGCGCCCATGTTTTCGAGCGGGTCCTTGAGGTCGATCTCCTTGGCGACGGTCACGCCGTCCTTGGTGATCGTGGGGGATCCGAATTTCTTGTCGAGGACGACGTTGCGGCCCTTCGGGCCGAGGGTCACCTTGACGGCGTTGGCCAACTGGTTGACGCCCCGCAGAATGGCCTGACGTGATTCCTCGCCGTACGTAATCTGTTTTGCCATGTAATTCGCTCCTGCTACTTCTTCGACTCGAGAACCGCGAGGACTTCGTCCTCGCGCATGATGAGGAATTCCTCACCGTCAATCTTGATTTCCTGGCCGGAATACTTGCCGAACAGGATCGTGTCGCCCTCTTTCACGTCCAGGGGCTGCCGCTTGCCGTCGTCCTTGTACTTGCCCTGTCCCACGGCGTGGACCTTGCCCTGCTGCGGCTTTTCTTTCGCGGTGTCGGGGATGATGATCCCGCCCACCTTCTGTTCGCCCTCTTCGAGGCGGAAAACAATGATGCGGTCGTGTAGCGGTCTGACTTTCATGTGCATCGACTCCAAACTGTATCGGTAGACGCGGGGCGAAGCCCCGGCGCTGAAATCCTTGAAACTTGAAGCGGTACTGATGGTGGGCTGGCAGTCACCACACCCAACTGCTAATACTAGCGGGCTCGTCTCCGAGCGTCAAGCGCGGCCTCAAGCCGAGCGGCGCAAGCGGTACTCGGTGAGCTTCCGGCTCAGGGTATTCCGGTGCATACCGAGCAGGTCTGCGGCCTTGCAGAGGTTGCCGTCCACTTTCGACAGCACATGGGTGATGAAGCGTTTCTCGAACTCTCGCTGGGCATCGTCGTACCGGACGCCCTTGGTCACCATCTCGTCAACCAGACGATCCAGCTGATCGCGCAGCATCGGCATCAGTCGAGGTCCCGGTCGGTGAGGCGCTTGAACGCCTCGAGATACTTCTCGCGCGTGCGGGCCACCACGTCGTCCGGGAGAGACGGCACCGGCGGCTGCTTGTTCCAGCGGATACGCTCCAGGTAATCGCGGACGAACTGCTTGTCGAAGCTCGGCTGCGCCCGGCCCGGCTCGTACTGATCTCTTGGCCAATAACGCGACGAGTCTGGGGTCATGACTTCGTCGATGAGGATGACCTGGCCGTCGGGCATCAGCCCAAACTCGAACTTGGTGTCGGCGAGGATGATGCCGCGGCTCTCGGCGTGGCTGGTGCCGAACGCGTACAGCTTCATCGTCAGGTCGCGGAGCGTCCGAATCAGGTCGCTGCCCACGGCTGCGCCCGCCTCGGCTTCGCTGATGTTGATGTCGTGCCCGCTCGCGGCCTTGGTCGCAGGCGTGAAGATCGGCTCGGGAAGTCGGTCGGACTCGCGGAGGCCCTTCGGCAGGGGAATGCCGCAGACGATCCCGGTGGCCACGTACTCCTTCCAGGCGGAGCCCGAAAGATAGCCGCGCGCCACGCACTCCACGGGCACAGGGTTCGTCTTGCGTACGAGCATCGAACGCCCGGCGAGGATGTCCGCGTGCGGCCGGAGGGACGCAGGGTACCGCCGCACGTCGGTCTCGATCACCTGGTTCGGGACGATGTGCCGCGTGGCATCGAACCAGAACGCCGACAACTGCGTGAGAATCTTTCCCTTGTCGGGAATGCCTGAGCCGAGCACGTAGTCGAACGCCGAAATCCGGTCGGTCGCCACCAGCAGCAGCGCATCGCCGACTTCGTAGATGTCGCGTACTTTTCCCTGCCGATGCGGTGGCAGACCGTTCAGGTGTGTTTCGGTGAGGGGAGCAGCTAGCGGCAAGAAGCGGGCATATTACAGGCAGCGGTCTGTAGCCGCAACCGTACGCAACACTAACGAACGTCGCGTCCGGGGAGCCTGATATATTGTGTAGGTCCCGGGACTCATAGAACCTCCTTCATGCGAACTCGTACCGCGCTGGTATCGCTTCTGGCGATTGCCCTGCTTGCCTGGTTTCTTCGCCACGCGAACTTTGCCGACGTCTGGGCGCAGGTTCGTCGTGCGCGGATGGATTTCCTTTTCTACGCGCTCGTCTTTGTCGGCGTGACGTACTGGGTACGCGCGTGGCGCTGGCAGTTTCTGCTCGCGCCGCTCGGAAAGACGAGGTTTCGTACCGCCTTCCGGGCGACGGTGATCGGTTTTGCGGCGCTGAGCCTGCTGCCGGCGCGCGCCGGAGATCTCCTTCGACCTTACCTGCTCGCGCGGCAGGAGAACCTGCCTGTGCCCGCCACGTTCGCGACCATTGTCATGGAGCGAGTGCTCGACCTCGTTGCGGTGGTCGGGCTGCTGGCCCTGTTCGTGTGGGGATACGCCGATGAGGCGACGCTGTCGGGCACGCTGCGCCGCTCGGTTGAAATCTCGGCGGCGTTCGCCGCCGGGGCGGCGGTCGCGCTGCTGGCGTTGATGTGGGTGCTGGCGACGCACCCCGAGCGCATCGGGACCATCGTGTTCTCGGCTGCGCGCGTCCTGCCGAAGCGGATGGCGCACAAGCTGTCAGCCGTGGCGAGCACGTTCAGCAGCGGGTTCGCGGTGGCGCGGCGCCCGGGCACGTTCGTGGCCGCGCTCGTGTGTTCGTTTCCGCTCTGGCTCGCCATCTCGGCCGAGGCCTATTTCGTGACAAGGGCGTTCGGTATCGACATGTCATACCCGGGGAGCTTCCTGCTGCAGGC
>CANIBQ010000094.1 GCA_947465645.1 Acidobacteriota bacterium
CGAACGCCGGCGCCGCATTCGAGAACAACGCCCTCTGGCACGAGCGGGATATCTCACACTCGTCGGTCGAACGCGTGATCCTGCCCGACAGCTTCATCGCCCTCGATCACATGCTGCGGCGCTTGACGCGGATCGTCAGCGGCATGGTCGTGTACCCCGATCGCATGCGCGAGAATCTGGGCCGATCCCACGGGGTCGTGTTCTCGGGAACCGTCCTGCTCGAGCTCGCGCACCGGGGCGTCTCGCGAGAGCAGGCGTACGAATGGGTGCAGCGCAACGCCATGCTGGCCTTCCGCGAACAGCGCGATTTCAAGACGCTGCTGATGGCGGATGCCGAGGTGACGGCGGTGCTGAAGCCCGCGGACATCGAGCGGGCCTTCGACCTCAACGAGCAGTTCAAGAACGTGGATCTCATCTTCGAGCGTGTCTTCTCGGTTGCGGCAAATGGCGAACGAGATCAAGAGGTGACTGTCTAATGCGCGCCCGTGTGTTCGTGACTCTCAAACCTTCTGTCTTCGATCCCCAGGGCACCACCGTCAGCGACGCGCTCCACACGCTTGGCTACGCCAACGTGAAAGACGTGCGGCAGGGCAAGTACTTCGAGCTCGACATCGACGCGCGGACGGCCGACGAAGCGCGGAAGGTCGCGGCGGAAGCCGCCGACAAGCTGCTGGCCAACCCGGTGATTGAGACCTATCGCATCGAGATCGACACCAGTAGCGCGGGGGCTTCAGCCCCCGCGGGGATCGTCCGATGAAGTTCGCCGTCGTCGTGTTTCCCGGATCCAACTGCGACCACGACGCGTACCATGCCGCGAAGCACGTCCTCGGCCAGGACGCCGAGTTTGTCTGGCACAAGGACACGAGTCTTGGCGGCGCGGATGTCGTCATCCTGCCGGGAGGCTTCGCGCATGGCGACTACCTGCGCACCGGCGCCATCGCCCGGTTTTCGCCGGTGATGCAGGAGGTGAAGAAGTTTGCCGAGAGCGGCGGCCCGGTGCTCGGCATCTGCAACGGCTTCCAGGTGCTGCTCGAGGCCGGGCTCCTGCCCGGAGCGATGCTTCGCAACCGCAGCGTCAGATTCCAATGCGAGCACGTGCATGTGAGGGTCGAACAAACCGACACGCCCTTCACCGCGGCGTGCCGCAAGGGCCAGGTGCTTCGCATTCCGATCGCACATGGCGAGGGTAACTATTACGCCGAGCCCGATGTCATCGATCGTCTGGAAAAGAACCGACAGGTCGTGTTCAGGTACACGACGGCGTCCGGAGCGGTCGAGCCGGACGCGAATCCGAATGGGTCGGCCGCGAGTATCGCCGGCTTGTGCAGCGAACGCCGCAACGTCGTCGGGCTGATGCCGCATCCCGAGCGCGCGTGCGAGCTGGCTGTCGGAAGCGCCGATGGCCTCGTCCTGTTCGAGTCCGTGCTGAAAGCCGTCACGCAGGGCGCGCGCCCGGGCGCCGAAGCCTCGGCGAAGGCGGCGGCGACGCGATGACGACCATCGACGATGCCGTCCTCGAGCGGCACGGCCTCACGCGCGAGGAATACCAGCGCATCCTCGAGATGCTCGGGCGCGAGCCGACCATCACCGAGCTGGGCATCTTCTCCGTGATGTGGTCGGAGCACTGCAGCTACAAGAGCTCGCGCGTGCACCTGCGAACCCTGCCGACCACCGGCAAGCGCGTGCTCCAGGGACCAGGCGAGAACGCCGGCGCGGTCGACATCGGCGACGGCCTCGCCGCGGTGTTCAAGATCGAATCCCACAACCATCCATCGTTCATCGAACCGTACCAGGGTGCGGCGACCGGCGTCGGTGGCATCATCCGCGACATCTTCACGATGGGCGCGCGTCCGATCGCGCTGCTCAACTCATTGCGCTTTGGTCCGCTCGAGGACCCGCTCGTGCGACGCACATTCGCGGGGGTGGTGGCGGGCATTGCCGGATACGGCAACAGCATGGGCATCCCGACGGTCGGCGGCGAGATCGGGTTCGACGAGAGCTACACCGGCAACCCGCTCGTCAACGTGTTCTGCCTCGGCATCGCGCGAGCCGACGAAATCATCAAGGGTTCCGCGTCCGGCGTGGGCAACGCCATCTACTACGTGGGCGCGAAGACGGGCCGCGACGGCATTCACGGCGCGACGATGGCATCGGCGGAGTTTGACGACAAGACCGAGGAGAAGCGTCCGGCCGTGCAAGTGGGCGATCCATTCATGGAGAAGCTCTTGCTCGAGGCGTGCCTGGAAGTCATAAAAACGGACGCGCTCATCGGCATCCAGGACATGGGCGCCGCAGGCCTCACCTGTTCGACCTGCGAAATGGGATCGCGCGGCGGTGCCGGCGTCGAAATCGACGTCTCACTCGTCCCGCAGCGTGAGACCGGCATGACCCCGTACGAGATCATGCTCTCCGAGTCGCAGGAGCGGATGCTGCTCGTCGTCAAGCAGGGCCGCGAACCCGAGGTCGAACGGATCTTCGAAAAGTGGGACCTCCACGCCGTGCGGATCGGCCAGGTGACGACCGACGGCCGGATGAAGGTGATGAATCACGGCGACCTCGTCGCCGACATTCCGAACACCGCGCTCACCGATGAAGCGCCGGTGTACCGGCGCCCGATGGAGAAGCCGGCCTATATCGACGAGGCCCAGAAGTTGTCGCTGCCGTCCCTGGGCACGCCACCGCCCGCGAGCGAGGTGTTCGCGCGGCTGCTTGCGACCCCCGAGATTGCCAGCAAGCGGTGGGTCTACCGACAGTACGACCACATGGTGCGGACCAATACGCTGGTGTTCCCGGGGATGGGCGCCGGCGTGGTGCGGGTGAAAGGGACGGAGCGCGCGCTCGCGTTATCGGTCGATTGCAGTGCCCGGTTCGTGTATCTCGACCCACGCGCGGGGGCGCAGTTGGCCGTGGCCGAAGCGGCGCGGAATGTTGCCTGCGCCGGTGGTCAGCCAATCGGAGCCACGAACTGCCTCAATTTTGCCAACCCGCAGCGGCCCGAGATCATGTGGCAGTTCGGTCAGGCGGTGGAAGGCATGGGGGCGGCGTGCCGCGCGCTGGATATTCCGATCACGGGTGGCAACGTCAGCCTCTATAACGAGACCGAGGGACGCGGCATCCTGCCGACGCCTGTCATCGGGGTTGTCGGTCTCATCGAAGATGCGAAGCACGTCGTGCGACGGGCGTTTCAGTCGGACGGCGACGTGGTCGTCCTCCTCGGCGACAGCCGCGATGAGCTCGGCGGCAGCGAATACCTCAAGGTGATTCACGGCCTGGTTCGTGGTCTGCCGCCTGTGCTTGATCTGGCGCGTGAGGCGGCGCTGCAGCGCGTGCTCGTCGAGGGCGCGTCGAAAGGATTGATCCGATCGGCCCACGACTGCTCCGAGGGCGGGTTGGCCGTCACCCTTGCGGAATGTTGCTTTGACACGGAGCTTGGCACCGACGCCGATGTCTCGGCGGTGGCCGCCGAAGGGGCGTTTGGCGATATCGCGACCCTGTTTGGGGAGTCGGCGTCACGCGTGGTCGTGTCGGTCGCAGCAAATCGAACGGCCGAGCTGGTTGCCCTGGCGGCGGCCGCGGGTGTGCCGGCGACCGCCATTGGCCGCGTGGGTGGCGACCGGATCCGCATCTCGGTTGAGGGCCGTCGCCTGATCGACGAACCACTTCGCGAGGCGGAGCGGATCTGGTCGACGGCGATCGACGGCTATTTCGCGCCCAGCCGGGCGATTGCGTGACGCCGTACACTTAAGGGGCCGATGCTCGACAAATTCAAGGACGAATGCGGCGTGTTCGGGATCTTCAATCATCCCGAAGCGGCCAACCTCACGTACCTCGGGTTGTACGCGCTGCAGCATCGCGGCCAGGAGAGCGCCGGGATCGCCGCCTCCGACGGCGTCCAGATCCGTCACCGAAAGGCGATGGGGTATGTGAACGAGGCGTTCAACGCCGAGGCGCTCACCAAGCTTCCCGGCGATCTCGCGGTCGGTCACGTGCGGTATTCGACCGCCGGCGAAAGCCGCATTCTCAACGCGCAGCCGATCGTCGTCGACAGCATCCACGGTCAGTTCGCCGTCTGTCACAACGGCAATCTCGTGAATGCCGGCGAGATGCGCGACGCGCTGGTCCGCCAGGGCGCGATTTTTCAGACCACCAGCGATACGGAAGTCCTGGTGCACCTGTTCGCCCGCTCGCGGGAGGAAGGTACGGAAGCGGCGATCATCGAAGCCGTGTCGCAGGTGCGCGGCGCCTTCTCGTTCGTGATGATGACCAAGGACAAGCTCGTCGGCGTCCGCGATCCTCACGGATTCAGGCCGCTGGCGATCGGGCGGCTCGGCGACTCCTGGGTGTTTTGCTCTGAGACGTGCGCGCTCGATCTGATTGGGGCGACCTATGTGCGAGACGTCGAGCCCGGCGAGGTCGTTGTCGCCAGCGCGGCGGGGCTCCGGTCCGTCAAGCCGTTCGCCCCTGCGCGCATCTCGCAGTGCGTGTTCGAGCACGTCTACTTTGCCAGGCCAGACAGCTACGTCTTCGGCGAGAGCGTCAACGAGGTCAGAACCGACCTGGGCCGGCGCCTGGCGCGCGAGTCCGCGGTCGACGCCGACGTGGTCGTGCCGATCCCGGACTCCGGTGTGTGCGCCGCTGTCGGCTATGCGGAGGCGTCGGGTATCCCGATGCGCATGGGCCTGATCCGCAATCACTACGTCGGGCGGACGTTCATCGAGCCCCAGCAGTCGATTCGCCACTTCGGCGTGAGGGTGAAGCTCAATCCCGTCCGCAGCATCATCGATGGCAAGCGGATCATCCTCGTCGACGATTCGATTGTCCGCGGCACGACCAGCCGCAAGATCGTCAAGATGGTTCGTAGCGCCGGCGCCAAAGAAGTGCACATGCGCATCAGCTGCCCGCCGACGATCTCACCGTGTTTCTACGGTGTCGACACTCCTCGTCGCTCGGAACTGATCGGCGCGACGCACACCCTCGAGGAGATTCGCAGATATGTCGATGCCGACAGCGTCGCCTACCTGAGCCTCGACGGGCTCACCGGAGCAGTGACGGGCGGTTCGTCGAAGTACTGCACGTCCTGTTATACCGGCGTCTATCCCGTCGCATTTCCGCGCGACGAAGCGGCGTACCTGCAACTCGCTCTCAAGCTCAATGGAGACCCCGGCGCGTCGACGGACCGCCAGGTCATCCCGCTGGTGCAGTTGGCAAAGGATTTCGTCGCAAGCTGAGGCCGTGATCTTCCGCCTGACTCTCGTCTTCGCGCTCCTCGCGGTCTCTGTGTCCGAAGGGCAAACGCCTGCGCCCGATCTCACAACGAGCATCGATCGCCTGGCCGCGTTCGACTATCCCGTCCGGATGAATGCCGCGCGGGTCATCCGCCGCGCCGCCCCGGCAGAGGCCGTGGCACCGTTGATCCAGGCGGTGCGCAGCCACAAGGACGCCTTCGTCCGGTATCGCGCGCTCATCCTGCTGACGTCGTTCAACGACGCGGGCACGCCGGAGTTGATGCGCGGACTGCTGACCGATTCCAACGATCGCCTCCGCGAGGTTGCCTACCGCTGGTTCGAGCTGCGCCCGGATCCGCGTCTGATGCCGTCGTTGCTCGCGGCCCTGAATACCGAGCAGGCCGAATTCGTGCGTCCCGCGTTGATCCGCGCCGTCGCGGCGTCGGCCGCCGACGTTCAGCTACAGCGGGCGCTCGTCGCCGAAGTGAGCCGCGGCCTTGACTTCTTCCGCAGTGCCGTCATCGAAGCCCTGGGCGACTACCGCGCCTCTTTTGCTGCCGACGCACTCGCGACGATCGCGAGAAATGACGGTCCGTTGCAGGACGATGCGGTGCTCGCGCTGGGACGCATCGGGGGTCCACAGGCCGCGGCGACGTTCAAGGCGCTGACGAACCCGGCGCTCGACGTCATCCCCGCGCTGCATGCCGCTCAATGCCTGTTCGAGGACGCCTGCGCGATGCACCTCCGGATCCTCACGGACACCGCGCGCAGCCTCGTGGCGAAACCCGACGTCGTTCGCGCCGCCGTCAGCGCCATCGGCGCGGTTGCGGCGCGCGGCGACACGGCGGCCGCCACGACCCTCGTGACGCTGGCGACAACCGGTTCGCCGGCGGTGCGTCGCGACGCGACGCTCGCATTCGCGGGCCTCGCGCTCAGGCGGGCGCCATTTATGCTCGACTGGCTCGCGCGCGCGCCCGGCGATGTCCAGGGGCGCACCATCGACGTGCTGGACGAAGGGTTCGATCGCCTCGAAGAGGATTTCGCCGAGGAGCAGTTCTTCGCGACGGCTCGTGCGGCGTACTGGAAGGCTGTCGACGGATCCCCCGACCGGACCCTGACGGCCACGCTGATAGACAAATTGGAGTTCTAGTGGAATGTATCGCCTGCGTCCAGTACGGGCGGCGCCGTTGTCGCCGCCCGCGGATCGCGCTCGGAGGCTTGTTGTGAGTCTTAACCAATCAGTCCGGACCGCCCACTAGATGGACTACAAGGCTTCAGGGGTCGACATCGACGCCGGTAACGAAACCGTCCGCCGGATCCGCGCGCTGGCGCGTTCGACGTTTACGCCCGGTGTGCTGTCGGACATCGGATCGTTTGGCAGCCTGTTTCAACTCGAGCCGGGGCGCTTTCGCGAGCCGGTACTCGTTTCGAGCGCCGACGGCGTCGGCACGAAGCTGAAGGTCGCGTTCCTCTCGAACAAGCACGATACCGTCGGCGCCGACCTGGTGAACCACTGCGTCAACGACATCCTGGTGCAGGGCGCCGAGCCGCTCTTCTTTCTCGACTACCTTGCGACCGGCCGCCTGTCGCCTGACGTCGCCGAGAAGATCATCGGCGGGATGGCCAGTGCATGCCGGGACAACGGATGCGCGCTGCTGGGCGGCGAGACGGCGGAGATGCCGGGTTTCTACGCCGACGGCGAGTACGACCTCGCGGGCTTCATCGTTGGTGTCGTCGATCGGGAGCGCCTGATCAGTGGCCGATCGGTGGCTGTGGGTGACGTGCTGGTCGGGGTGCCTTCCTCGGGCCTTCACACCAACGGCTATTCGCTGGCGCGGCAGATCGTGTTCGACCACTTGAAGCTGACGGTCGATAGTCATGTCGAGGAGCTCGGGTGCACGGTCGGTGAGGCGCTGCTGGAACCGCACCGCTCGTATCTGCCGTTCATCCGTCCGCTGCTCGACGGGGGGCGCATCAAGGCGATGGCGCACATCACCGGGGGCGGGATCACCGACAACCTGCCTCGCGTCCTTCCGCATGGAACCGCGGCGGTGGTCGATGCCGGGGCGTGGGAGCCACCGCCGATCTTCCGCTGGCTGCAGAAGCACGGAAGCGTCCCCGGCGACGAGATGATGCGCACATTCAACATGGGCATCGGCCTGATCATCGTCACCGCGCGCGAACGATCCGAGCAGTTGATCGAGGAACTGCAGGCGCGCGGCGGCCGGGACGCCCGCGTGATCGGCAAGGTCGTCGCGGGTGAGCCCCCGGCGGTCAGCTATACCAACCTCTAAAAAAGGGGTCGGGAGTCATTTTTCGAGGACAGTCCTCGACGCGCGTCTCGCGGGCGCCCGCGACCGCGACGGGAAACGCCGCCCATCTTTTCAAACACTTCTTTGCACCACGCATCGGCACCGAAAGGTTTCGCCTGCGCCATGCTGCGCCGAAACGCATCGAGTTCACTTTCTGTTTGCGGTCGGTTCACGTAATCGGTCCAGTCCGAAGGCTGGCAAACGGGCCACTCAGCGAGCCATGGGCAGTCTCCTTCCTGGCGACGCTGTACACTTGACCATCTCCAGTCTGCGGCGGCGTGAACGAGCATCGCCCGGACGGGATTCCGCTCCACGTATCGACACACCCAGAGAAAGTGTTCGTCCTCGGCGATCGGTATGGCTTTGAAGCGCCCTTGATAGACTGCACCCTGGCCATCCGCTTGTCTCGCTGTTTGCCAGCGCCGCGCGTGGGTGGTGGTCAACCAGTGCATGAACCGGGAAAGGGCTCCATCGACTTTGGGCGATGTCAGTAAATGCCAATGGTTAGGCATCAGGCAGTACGCATATATTGCGACGTCGAATCGCGAGACCGCCTCCGATAGAACGCGTTCGAATGCGGCGTAGTCGGAGGCATGCTCAAACAACACCGATCTTTTCGCACCGCGATTGACCACATGAAAGATCAGGCCAGCTGTCGACTGCCGTCGTCGTCGTGGCATTCGGATCCGCCCCGCAATCGCGGTGCCGGGTCCCTCGCCTTGGCGTGTGTCCTCAAAAAATGACTCCCGACCCCATTAACCGCCGTCTCGGCGTGCTGATCTCCGGGCGAGGCAGCAATCTTCAGGCGCTGATCGACGCCATTGGCGACGGTCGGCTCGACGCGTCCGTCGCCGTCGTGATTTCCAATCGTGAGGGAGCGGGCGGTCTCGAGAAGGCGCGCCGCGCCGGCGTCGAGGCGGTGGTGCTCGGCCACCGCGGATGGCCGTCGAGAGATGATTACGATCGCGCGCTCGTACGAGAGTTGAAGGCACGCGACGTCGGCCTCGTGTGTCTTGCGGGATTCATGCGCCTGCTTGGCGCACCACTCCTCGAGGCGTTTCCTAACGCCGTCGTCAACATTCATCCCTCGCTCTTGCCTGCGTTTCCTGGCGTCGATGCGCAGCGGCAGGCGCTCGACTACGGCGTGCGGGTGAGCGGCGTCACCGTCCACCTCGTCACGCCCGAGCTCGATGGCGGCCCCATCGTGCTGCAGCGAACCGTGCCGGTGTTACCTGACGACACGGTCGAGTCTCTGGCCGCGCGGATACTCGTCGAAGAGCACCTGGCGTATCCCGAAGCCGTGGCGCTCCTGCTGGACGGCGGCTGGCGCGTCGAAGGGCGACGGTTCGTTCGAGGAGGGGGCTCGGGTGGAGCTAGATCTGCGAGCGCCGCTTCAGCGTGATGACGGCGACTTCTGGCGGACAGTTGATGCGCACCGGCACGTAGACCGTTCCCACCCCGCGACTCACGAAGATCGCGGTGTTGTCCTGCCCGCCGACGCCCTGAATAATCGGAAACCGCTTGCGCGTGACGACAGGTCCGATCCCAGGAACCAGTACCTGTCCTCCATGTGTGTGGCCCGACAGCACGGCGGGAATGTCGAGGGCGGCGGCCTCGGTGAGCCGCCGGGGGTCGTGCGCGAGGAGCAGCGCCGAGCTCTCCGTCTTTTTCCGCAGGATGCGCGCGATGTCTGCGGCGCGCCGCGTCCAGTACCGGATGCCCACGAGCTCGAGGCCGGCCCCCCGGATTTCCACACGCGTGCGGGCGTCCTTCAGGACGCTGATGTGCTGCGCCGCCAGCGCAGCCGGCATGTCCCGATCGTCGTCGTGGTTGCCGAGAATGGCGAAGACGCCGTGGGGCGCCTGCAGCGGCGCGAGCAGTTCGGCGACCGGGCCGACGAACGCGCGATCGCCGAACGTGACGTAATCGCCGCCGAGGACGATCAGGTCCGGCTTCTGCGCGAGCAGCAGGTTCACCGCGCCCGATACGTCGTCGGCGGGAACCATTGCGCTGTGGTGGATGTCGGTGATCAGTCCGACGCGCAGGCCGTCGAGCGCCGGTTCCAGCCCGGACACCGGAATCGATGCCTCGGTGACACCGATGTGGTGCCGCTCGTAGGCGTAGCCGTAGGACCCGGCACCCGTGGCGGCGCCAATCGTCGTGACGAGCACGCCTTTAATCGCCGCGCGGCGGGTGAGCAGCATAGCTTCTGGCCTGAGCGTAGCGAAGGCCTGGCGCGCGGCGCGCGCCAAGAAACATAGTAACCAACCACGGCTGCATAAACCGAAAGCGGGCAGCCGTAGTTGGTTATAGTAGCGGCTGATGGACCTGTATGGCGAGTTGACGTGGCGCGGGCTCGTCTACGACGAAACTGAAGGGGTCCGCGAGCTGATCGCTCGCGAGAAGGTCACCGCCTACGCCGGTTTCGACCCCACCGCAGCGAGCCTGCACGTCGGCCACCTGCTCCCGATTCTGTCGCTGGCCAGGGCGCAGCGCTTCGGTCATTCGCCGATCGCGCTGGTCGGCGGCGGCACGGGACTGATCGGCGACCCGAGCTTCAAGGCGGCGGAACGGGCGCTGCTGTCCCTCGAGGAAGTGGAGCGCAACGCCGCCGGCATCCGCTCGCAGTTGGCACGCTTTCTCGACTTCGAGGATCCCGCCAATCCCGCCCGTCTCGAGAACAACGCGGAGTGGCTGACGAAGCTGAGCGCCATCGAGTTCATGCGCGACGTCGGCAAGCATTTTTCCGTCAACGCGATGATGGCCAAGGAATCGGTGAAGCGGCGCCTCGAAGGCGAAGACGGCATCTCGTACACCGAATTCAGCTATCCGCTGTTGCAGGCGTACGACTTCCTGATGCTGTACGACCGCTTCAACTGCCAGGTGCAGCTCGGAGGCAGCGATCAGTGGGGAAACATCACTGCGGGGATGGATTTGATCCGGCGCGTTCGAGGGGCGAAGGCCTACGGCCTCGTCTTACCGCTGCTGATGACGGCCGCCGGCACGAAGTTCGGCAAGACCGAAGCCGGCAGCGTCTGGCTCGATCCGCAGCTCACCTCGCCATTCCGCTTCTACCAGTTCTGGCTCAACACCGACGACGGCGACGTGGTGAGGCATCTCAGGTTCTTCACGTTCCTGGACGCGGAGCGCACCGGCGCGTTGCAGGACGCAACCGAGCGCGCCCCGGAGCACCGCGAGGCGCAGCGGACCCTCGCACTCGAGGTCACGACGCTCGTCCACGGATCCGAGCAGGCGCTGCGCGCCGAGCACGCGTCGAGCGTCCTGTTCGGCGAAGACATCGCTACTCTCCCTGCCGACGACGTCCTTGCCGTCTTTGACGACGTGCCCTCGTCAACGGTCAGTCCGGAGACTCTGTCCGGCGACGGTGTACCGATGGTCGAAGTCCTCGTCGCGAGCGGCCTGGCTGCGTCCAAGGGCGAAGCGCTGCGTCTCATTCGCGGAGGCGGCGTCTACGTGAACAACCGCCGCATCACCGACGAGCGGGCGAGGCTACGGTCGGCCGACGCCATTGACGGCAGGCTCTTCGTCCTCCGCAAGGGCGCGAAGCAGAATCACGTCGTCAAGATCGGATAAGTGACATGAACACTCCCGTGAAGGTGGCCTGATGTTGAGCGCAGTTAATCGCAGCGTCCGCTCCGCGGACGTCGACGTGTCGGACGCGGGTCGTCTCGCCGATGCGATCGAGCAGATGTACGACGACCGGCTCGACGTAGTAGTCGTTCGCCGCGCGCTGGATCCGGATCGTCTCGCCAGGGTCGGCGAATACCTGGACCGCGGCGACGTGAACCCCGGGTGGGCCAGGCCGAACGAGCGAATGCCAATTGAAGACATTCAGGTGCTCGGCACCGATACGCCGGCGACCCCGACGTACTCCGCGCCGACGGGCGCTTCCCTTGATTCCTACCTGGAGAGCGCCGACCGCCATCGTTCGGCCACCGAGGGCCTGTTCGACGCGGATTTCAACGTGTGCGATGAATTTCGCCGGGTCCTCGGACAGTTCGCCGGCGGCCGCGAGGTGGATATTCCGGTGGCCGACGACGGACGCCAGTACGTGCCGTTTACGATTCGGCGCCTCGTGGACGGCCGGCAGATCGGCCTGCATCACGACTACCATTACCCGCTGTCGTTGTACAGCGAGCTCGCTCCGAAGCTGGATACCCGGACGCTTATCAGCTTCGTGGCGACGCTTCGGCGGCCCGAGGCAGGTGGCGAGCTGTTCGTGTACGCCGTGACGCCAGACACGCCCGATCCTCCGAAGATGCCGAATGGCTTTCAGTGGGACCTCGAGGCGGTTGAGCGGCGTTTCGACTGGACTTCCTTCGAGACCAATCCGGGCGATCTCTTTCTGCTGGCGTCGGGACGGTGCCTCCATCGAATCGGCAAGGTAGAGGGGCCCAGAGCCCGGGTGTCCATGGGGGGATTCCTTGCGCTCGACAAGGCTGACAGCAGGATCTTGTATTGGAGTTGACGCCAGCCGTCGATGTTGCTGGCGGCGCTGAAAGACGACGAGGCGTGACCCGCGAGCGGCCTCGCTGGCGGTCCTACCTGCTGCTGTCGCGGGTTTCGAACCTGCCGACGGTCTGGAGCAACGTGCTCGCCGGTACCGTCGCCGCACACGCGGCCCTCAACTGGCCCGATGTCGTGCGGCTCGCGGCTGGAGTGTCACTGCTTTACACGGCTGGGATGTTCTTCAACGACGTGTTCGACCGTGACAGCGATGCGGTGGAGCGTCCAGACCGGCCAATTCCGGCGGGCGACGTCCATCTGGGCGTCGTGGTTGTCGCCGCGTCCGCGATGATGGCTCTGGGGATGGCTGTCGTGGCGTGGCCACGAGGGGCGGGGGCACCGCTGGCGTGGAGCACTGTTCTTGTCGCCGCCATCCTTTTCTACAACTACCGGCACAAGAGGAATCCGTTCGGTCCTCTCGTCATGGGGATCTGCCGGGGCCTGGTTTATTGTGTCGTCGCCTCAGCGGTTGCGACGACTGTGGGGCCCCCGGTGTTTGCCGCCGCCGCCGGCCTGGTGATCTACGTCCTCGCGCTCACCGAGGTGGCGAAACGAGTCGGGCCACGCGCCGGGGTCGTGGTCCCGCTGCTGATCGCAGGAATCTCGCTGTTCGACGCGGCGGTCATCGGCCTGAACGGAGGCGGTGGCGGCCTCGTGATCGCTGCCGCGGTGGGATTCCCTCTAACGCTGATTCTTCAGCGGGTCGTGCCGGGAACCTGATCGAACAGGTGCCCGAGCATCGCGTCGCGGATCGCGGTGCACGGCACTGCGCCGCCCACGCCGCCGTCCGCGGCGTTTTTCTCGGAGGACAGGAACACCGGTCCATCTTCTGGCCGGTCGGTGATCCGGCCGTGCGATCCGCGCACGATTGACGCGTCGAGCGGAATCATCTCCATCAGATAGCGAAAGCCGAGCTTCTTCTTCGCGAGCGTGTAGCCGAGCTTCACCCTGGGCAGCGGAATACGTGGATCGACAAAGAGCTCCGCTGGGTCGTACCCGGGCTTGCGATGGATGTCGACGGTCCGCGCATAGTCGGGGGCCCTCGCGTCGTCGAGCCAATAGTAATAGGTGAACCACGAGTCCGCGGCGGACACCGCGACCAGTTCACCCGACCGCTCGTGATCGAGGCCCGCAGCCGCAATCTCTGCTCCGTCCATCACGACGTCGACGCCTGGCAGCCTCGCCACCAGCGCCTTCACGTCGCCAATCCGCGCGCGGTCGCGGACGTATATGTGTGCGACCTGGTGATCCGACACGGCGAAGGCTTCGCTGGCGCCGGCATCGAGGGCGTCGGTGCCCAGCTCGTCGCGGACAGCCAGGAGCCCAGCCTCGCGCAGCGCGCGGTTGATGTGAATCGGACGAGTCACGGCCGTCAGCCCGTATTCGGACAGCACGATGATCCGCCGCCCGCGCGCGCGCAAGCGATCGATCAGCCGCCCGCAGATCGCGTCGATGGCGCGCAGATCCTCGCGGATGCGTGGGTCGCCAGGGCCGAGCCGCTGAAGGTTGTAATCGAGGTGAGGCAGATAGATCAGCGACAGCGACGGAGACATCCATTCGTCCACGAGCAGCGACGCGTTCGCTATCCACTCGCTCGACCGGATGTCCGCCGTCGGTCCCCAGAAATTGAAGAACGGAAACGTGCCGATCTCGGCGGTCAGGCGGGCGGTGAGGTCGGCGGGGTAGCCGTAGATGTCAGGAACCTTACGGCCATCCGCCGGATAGATCGGGCGCGGCGTGACCGACCAGTCCGCCGAGCTGTACATGTTGTACCACCAGAACATCTTGGCGCAGGTGATCGCGGGGTCTCGGCGGCGCGCGGTCTCCCACACCTTCTCACCGGTGACCAACTGGTTCGACTGCTTCCAGAACATCACCTGCGCGAGGTCGCGGAAGTACCAGCCGTTGCCGACGATACCGTGCTGCCTGGGGAGCGTGCCGGTGAGGTAGGTCGCCTGCGCCGTGCACGTCACGGCCGGCAGGCCGGCGCGGATGGGCGCCACGCTGCCGTCGCGGGCCAGCGCGCGCAGGTTCGGCGTGTCGTCACCGATCATCGCCGGCGTCAGGCCGACGACGTTGAGAACCGCGGTTGGATAAATCACCGTACGGCGGGGATCTGTTCGCC
Organism: Acidobacteriota bacterium; assembly: GCA_947465645.1. The sequence continues at coordinate 14,190 of CANIBQ010000094.1, forward strand.
GCGCAGCACGGAGTTGTTCTCGAACTTCTGCTGCCGGTCGATCGACGGCCGCTCTTCGATGCCCGCGACGTCGAGGCGCCCGGTCTGGCCAAAGAACGCCACCGGGTTGTGCCAGACGATCCGCTCAATCGCCTCTTCGCTTACGCCGCTGGCGCGCATCACCTCAATGGACTTCGGCACCTTCAAGGGGTCGCTGATGCCCCAGTCGGCGGCGCTGTTGATGATGATTCGGTCGGTCCCGTACTTGTTGACGAGCGCCGCCATCCGTTGCTCGTCCATCTTCGTGTTCGGATAGATCGAGTGGCCGGCCCAGCAGCGCGTCTCGAGCACGATCGGCAGCGTCTCTTCGTTGTTGTGATCGATCAGGATGCGCTCTTCGGGGAACCCTACTCGGCGCACGACATCGATGGTCCGAATCGTCCCGCGCTTCTTGTCGCGGTGGGGCGTATGGATCAGCACCGGCAGGTCGAACTCGCGGGCCAGCTCGAGCTGCCGGACGAGCGTCGTTTCCTCGGCGTCGGTCTGGTCGTCGAACCCGATCTCCCCAACTGCCACCACGCCGTCCTTGCCCAGGTAGCGCGGCATCAGCGCGAGCACGTCGTCGGCAAGCTTCACGTTGTTCGCTTCCTTCGGGTTCAAGCCGATGGTGCAGAAGTGCCTGATGCCGAACTGCGACGCGCGGAACCGCTCCCATCCGAGCAGGCTGTTGAAATAGTCGACGAAGCTGCCCGCCATCGTCCGCGGCTGCCCGAGCCAGAACGCCGGTTCGACGATCGCGACGATGCCGGCCTGTGCCATCGCTTCGTAGTCGTCGGTCGTGCGCGACGTCATGTGAACGTGCGGGTCGAAAATCTTCAACGTGGTTGTCCTTCGGATTGAGAAGCCGCCGTGAGTGCCAGGGGAAGGTCGGGCGGTACCGGCCGTCCCGCGGCGCGCAGCTCGGCCGCGTAGTCGCGCGCCATCCTGGACAGCTCGGTATTCACACGGCGATCCAGGCCGGCCACGCGCGTCAGCGATACGCCCAGGAACAGCGCTTTCAACACGAGTTGGTTGAAGTGCAGCTCGGGAAAATATCGCGCTGGATAGGTGTTTTCGCAGGCGATCGACTCAAACAGCGGAACAATGTTGGTTCGGCAGGCATCGATCGCTGCCGGCAGGAATCGCTCCGCACATGGCATCAGCGGAAGGCCTTTCAGCCAACTCTGCTGCTCACGCGAGTCTCCGCGGTCGTAACATTCCATGCCGACGATCACCAGATCGTCGGGCGGGACATCCTCCGCGAGCGACAACAGCAACACTGCTCTGAGGGCGTCCTCGCACGTCCACGTATCGAACGAGTGGCCCGGCGCATTGGCGTCCAGATGCACCCGCTCGGCCGGTGAGAGCCGCAGGGGGTCGCGTCCGGCTTTCCTCGGCGCGGCCGTGTAGGCTGCATACAGCGCCTCGCGTTCACCGGCGGCGGCGCGCGCCAGGACGTCGGCAAGCCAGGTGCGGAGGCCGTCATTCCGTCGTGCGCACACGACATCGCAAAGCAGCCCCGCTGTCGGCGGAGTCGACTCTTTTCGCGCCGTCTCCCGTCTCAGTGGATCTCGCGCGCACCCAGACGATCGCGCTCACCCTGCCGGTCCGCGGCTTTGCGACCAACATCCTCGTGACGCCGGCGCGCGGCGCCAAGGAATCGACCTTCGATGTGCCCGCCGCCGTGTCGGTCACGACGCGGCGGGAGATGGACGCACGGGCGTTCCACCTGCTGCCCCAGGTGCTTCGCGAAGAGCCAGGCGTGCTCGTGCAGCAGACCACGACCGCGCAGGCGTCGCCGATCGTTCGCGGCTTCACCGGGCAGAGCAACGTCTACCTGATTGACAGCGTCCGGTTCAACACCGCGTCCTGGCGGGGAGGCCCCAGCCAGTATCTCTCCTGGATCGGCAGCGGGATGGCCAGCCGTGTGGAGGTCGTTCGTGGACCAGGCTCGGTTGAGTACGGGTCCGACGCACTTGGCGGCACGATCAACGTGCTCACCGATCGCCCCGTGTTCTCTTTTGGCGGCACGCGCACCACTGGCGAGGTGCAGCTCAACGTTGGCTCCGCTGACCAGAGCGCAGGCGGACAGGGCCAGGTCACGGTCCAGGGACGATCCGTCGCGTTTCGCATCGGCGCGAGCACGGCCCGGGTCCGGAATCTGCGAAGCGGACGCGGAATCGATTCCCATGCCGCCGTGACCCGGTTCCTGGGCGTGCCCTCGAACGTGATGTACGCGCGGATGCCCGGCACCGGATTCGAGCAGTCGGGCGCGTTTCTCATCGGCGAGCTTCGCGCGGGCCCGCAGGCCACCATCAGCACGGTGTATCTGCACGAGAACCAGACCGGGGCCAGCCGTTACGATCGGCTGGAAGGCGGGGAAGGCCTCTACCGGAGCGGATTCAGTCCCCAGAGGCTCGATTTCGGAGTCGTTCGATATCAGCGACGCAGTATGCGCGCGTTCGACGAGCTCTCCATCTCCGTCTCAATGAACCGCCAGGGCGACGGGCGCTACGAGCAGGCGCGGCCGACCGCCGTAATCGATCAACAAAGTGGCGTCACGACTGTCATCGGCTATCAAGTCGAAGCCAATCGACAACTGGCGGGCCGCCACCGAATGGGGTTGGGCGCGGAGGTGTACGACGAGTCGACTGAGGCTTCGCGAGTACAGGTCAACGCCCGCACCGGGGTTGCGACGCCGAACCGGCCGGACATTCCCGATGGCACCCAGTACAACAATGCGGGTGTGTTTGTGAATGACATGTTCGATGTCGTGCCGGGACGCTTTCGCCTGCGGGGCGGGCTTCGCTACGGCCGCTTTGGGTTTTCGACGACGGCCGATCCGTTGCTCGGCGTCGCCGCCGAACGGATCACCACGGGCGCGTTGACGTTCAACGCCGGCGCCGTCGTTACGTTGACGAGCCGCGTCAATGCGACATTCAACATCGGACGGGGATTTCGTGCGCCCAACGCGGCCGATTTCGGCAGCATCGGGTTGACGGGAGGCGGCGGCCTCGAGGTCGCGCCCTCTCGCGCGGCAGCCATGGGGGGGGTCGTGGGGACCACTGGCGCGGCCGGCGCCGTGTCCACGGGCGAGGCGGTGCCCCCGCTCGGGCCCGAAGTGGTGTACTCCTTCGAACCCGGCCTGAAGTTCCGCTCCACGCGATTCAGCGCATCCATCGCCGGCTACGACATCGAGTACCTCGACTCCATCCAGCGCCGCGCCATCGTCTTCGACACGAACGTCGAGGGAATGAGCCTTGCCGGGTTTCAGGTCGTGCGGCAAGACGCGAACGGTCTCGCGTATATCGCGCAGGACATCCGGCCGATCGCCACTCGCGTCAACGCCGACCACGCCCGCATCCGCGGATTCGACGCCGATGCGACCGCCTCATTCGGCGAACGATGGCGCGCTCGAACATTCTTCTCGATGACGAATGGCCGATTGCTCGCCACCGGCGAGTACCTGCGCCGCATGCCACCACCTCTTGGCGGCGGGTCGCTTCGCTGGAGCGCGCCGAGAGTCTGGATTGAGGCGACCACGATGTTTGCAGGGGCACAGTCCCGGTTCAACATCGGGGATCTCACCGACGCGCGGATTGGCGGGATGCGGACGCGCGGCTCGATCGCGACGTACTTCAACGGGACCGCGACCGACATAGGGCTCGTGCGCGACGGGATCCTGCAGCCGACAGGCGAAACACTTTCGCAGGTCCAGGGTCGACTGCTGGGCGACGCGGCGTCGGCGCCACTCTTCGACCGCGCGTCAGGGTTCTTTATCGTCGGGCTGCGCGGCGGAGTGAACGTGTCTCGCGACGTCGACCTGACCGTAATCGGTGAGAATCTAACCGATCGGAACTACCGGGTGTACGGCTCAGGCGTCGATGGACCGGGCGTGAACGTCCAGGCGCGCGTGAGATATCGGTTCTAATCGCCGGGACGCCGCCCTCCCTGACACTCCCCACACTCTTCTTCTTCGACGTCCTTTTCGATTTTTCAGCGCCACACGCAACTCGTTCAGCGCGTTTTTCGCTTTTCCGGCGCCGTGCGCGCCTGAATCTGCCCCGGCGCGCATGTTTCGGCGTCAAACACGACCTTGGCGATGCGATTTTCGATTTTTTCGCCGCGCACACGATTTTTGCGGCGCATTTTCTGTCCTGCGGCGTCCTCCGCGAACAGATCAGCGTCCCAACTGGATTTTTCGGCGTCGCACGCCACGCTCACGACGCAATGTTTGTCTTTTTTGCGTGACGCGCAACGTGTTCCCCTCCCGCACGCACCACGTACGCGATCTTTTTGGATTTGTGGCGCGCATCCGGCACTCGTACACGCCCTTTTCAGATTTTTCACGCTTAAACGGTTCGTTTGCGGAGTTTTTAGCGGCCGTAGCGTTCCCGGATGGTTCGCTCGAGGCTGGAGGAGAACGGCAATGACGATTGTGAGACAAACGGGGGTTGACACTTCGGCCTGAAGGATCGTATCCTTCGTAGGTTCGTCAGACGGGCGCCAGCCCGGCAGTGGAAGATCGGTCACGATAACTCCTCAGCAGACGGCGGACACCAATCCGGTTCTCCCCAGACCCTCGTCGTCGGACGAAAAAAGGGCTTGACTGAGTCGGATGCGGGTAGTAACCTTGGAAGGTTCCCCTAAACGCGGTGCAAGTTGCCGATATTCGGGGGAGCAAGTCCGGTTCTTTGAAAACTAGATAGAGCGTGCAAGCAACCAACCCGTCGAGTGTCAGCGGATTGGGTGTCTGCGGAAGCGCGCTGAAGCCGTAAGGCGGAGGCGGGCGGAGGCGGATGCATCAATCCACCAAATACTCAACGAGTACGAAACAACGCAAGAGCCATTTTCAACAGGCGATCGCGTTAAACAGTTGCCCTCGCCAAGCGCTATTCATTTAGTGCGCGGTAGAGACAGCGAATTTAACATGAGAGTTTGATCCTGGCTCAGAATCAACGCTGGCGGCGTGCCTAACACATGCAAGTCGAACGCGGTTACTCCCTGTTCCGCAAGGAATGGTGGGTAACTGAGTGGCGAACGGGTGAGTAACACGTGGGTGACCTACCTTCGAGTGGGGGATAACGTCCCGAAAGGGACGCTAATACCGCATAACATCCCGTCCTTGAACGGATGGAGATCAAA
>CANIBQ010000095.1 GCA_947465645.1 Acidobacteriota bacterium
CAACGAGGGCAATCGCGTCCGTTCGCAGCTGTCCAACGTGGAGTCGATCGAGGTGCTCAAGGGACCGGCGTCGGTCCTCTACGGCAGCAGCGCTGTCGGCGCGACGGTGAACATCGTGTTGAAGAAGCCGTCGGCCACGCCGGAGTACGAGGTGTCTACCAGCGCCGGCAACTGGAACACCTACCGCGGCACCTTCGGCGCCACCGGGCGTCTCGGCAGCGATCGCACGTTATACCGCGTGGATGTCGGCGCCGACTCGTCCGACAACTTCCGCGGCGACGCCTGGAACAAGCTCAACGTCACGCCGACGGTGACGCACCGGATCGGCCAGCGTGACACCATCGACGTCCGGTACAGTCTCAACCGCAACGACCTGAGCGGCGACGCCGGTCTGCCGCTGGTGACGCGTCCCGACGGCTCGACGTTCATCGCCGATGTGCCGCGCGACCGCCGCTACAGCACGCCGCAGGATTTCGCGCTCTCTTACGATCACAACATTCGCGTGGCGTACGGCCACACGTTCGGCAACGGCTTCGGCGTTCGCAACATTGCCGGGTACCGCGTCTACGACGACGAGTACTGGATCACCGAGACGCTGCGCGTGACGTTTCCGAGCACCGTCAACCGCGAGTTCCTGTACTTCAAGCACAAGCAGCGGCCGTTCACCAACCAGGTCGAGTTCTCGGGTCCAGTCCAGTTGGGCGTCAACCACGACCTGCTGGTCGGGTGGGATCATCAGACGTACCAGCGCCGGACGACGCGCGTCGCCAGCGCCTCCGTGCTGACGACGCCGATCGACCTGTATAACCCCGTCGAAACGCACGTGGCGCGCACCGACTTTCCGCCGTCGCGCTACGACTACCAGAACAACTTCACCAACGCGGGCTACATCCAGGACAACATGACGCTGTCGTCGAAGGTGAAGGCGGTTGCCGGGATACGCGTGGACGGCGTGCGTCGTTATACCCACAACAATCCGGTCGCAAACGGCGTCGAGACCGAGGTGCCGGCCGTCAAGCGGCGCTCCATCGGCACGACGTCGCGCGTAGGGCTGGTCTACCAGCCGACCGGCGAGATCGATCTCTACACGCAGTACGCGACGTCGTTCCTGCCGAACTTCAACCTGCAGCCCGACGGCTCGACGCTCGAGCCCGAGTACGGCGTGCAGTACGAAGCAGGGCAGCGGTTCCGGTTGCTGCGCAACCGGATGCAGTTGAACACGGCGGTCTTCGACATCACCAAGCGCAACGTCACGTTCAGCCGTCCCGGCGGGATCTTCGAGCAGGTCGGCAGGATCCGCGCGCGCGGCTTCGAGGCGGATCTCGACGCTCGCCTGACGCCTGCGTTCGGTGTCAACCTCGGCTACGGCTACACCGACGCGGTCTACCTCGACTATCGGACGTCGCTCACGACCGACTTCTCGGGCAACAAGCGGCCGCGCGTGCCGCCGCATACGGTGAACGCGCGCGCCACCTATCACTGGAACAATCGGCTGATGCTGATGGCCGGCACCCAGTTCCGCGACACGCAGTTCCTCAACGACCAGAACACGCTCTCGCTGGACGCGTTCTCGCTCGTCAACCTGGCCGCGTCGTACACGCACGGGCCGCTGCAGTACAGCGTGAGCATGAGCAACGTCACCGATGAGTTCTACTACGCGTCGATCCGTGGCAACACGCAGTTCTACCCGGGGGAGCCGCGGCGGGTGATGGGCACGGTCCGCGTCCTGTTCCGCTGACATGAGGGCGCTGCGCTCGCTCTGGATCTTCGACTGGCGAAAGCTGTTCGCCTACTCCCATCGCTGGATGGGGATCGCGCTCTGCATCCTGTTTGTCGGCTGGTTCATTTCCGGCATCGTGATGATGTACGCGCGAATGCCAGGGATGGCGAACGAGGAGCGGCTGGCGCGTGCGCCTGTTCTCGATCTGTCCACGGTGACGCTCTCGCCGGCCGAAGCCGCAATGAGAAGCCTTATCAGGGCCGATCGCGTGCAGGTGGGGATGTACGCCAAGCGGCCTGTCTACCGGTTCGGCGGACGCGGGCAGACGATGGTGTTCGCCGATACGGGCGAGATATTCGCCGGAATCGGCCAGGACCAGGCGCTGGAGGTGGCGCGCCGATACGCGCCAGGCCACCAGGGCGCGATTCGCCACGCGGAGTACCTCACCGAGCCAGACCAATGGACCCTCGGGTCGCGACACGCGCTGCCGATGCACCGCTTCGCGCTCGATGACGAGGCCGGCACGCACCTCTACGTGTCGGAGGTCACCGGCGACGTCGAGTTGCGCACCTCGAGCCGCGAGCGCTTCTGGGGCTACCTGGGTCCGGTCATCCACTGGGTCTACTTCACGCCGCTTCGCACGCACACGTACGAGTGGGGCCAGTTCATCATCTGGTCGTCGCTCATCGGATGCGCCATGTGCATCACCGGGATCGTGTGGGGCCTGTGGCGGTTTTCTCCAAGGATGCAGTTCCGTCTGAAGCGGGTGCCGTCAACCTCCCCGTATGCCGGATGGATGAAGTGGCATCACGTCTCGGGCCTGATCTTCGGCGTCCTCGCGCTCACATGGACGTACAGCGGACTGCTCTCGATGGGGCCGTTCAACTGGTTCCAGTCGCCACCGCCAGGCCGCGCCGAGCGCGAAGCGTCCACTGGCGGCCCCCTGAAGCTCGATCTGATGACGATCGACAGCATGCGCGCGGCCGTCGCGGCGATCGAGCCCTCGTATGCGCCAAAGGAACTGGACTCGATGCAGTTCCGCGGCGAGCCATTCTGGACGGCGTACCGAGCGCCTTCGGAGAGGCAGGCGGTGCTCTGGATGAACATCGGCCTGCTGCCCCGGGCGCCGCTTCCGCAACTCGAGCATCGCTACGTGTCGGCCGTCGCGCCGGAGCGTGGGACGATCACGACATTCGGCGACGAGGCGATGGCGGAGATCGCGCAGGCGGCGATGCCGGGCGTCGCGGTGCAGGATGCGGTGTGGCTGCAGGACTATGACGGCTATTACTACGACGTGCGCGGGTCGCGCCCGTTGCCGGTGCTTCGCATCCGCTACGCTGATGCCAACGCAACCTGGCTCTACCTCGATCCTGAGCGAGGCGGCATCGTGCAGCGGTCGGGAAAAGTCAGCCGGCTGCGGCGCTGGCTCTATCAAGGGCTCCACAGCCTCGATTTTCCGTTTCTCTACCACCGCCGTCCGCTCTGGGACATCGTCGTCATCGTCCTGAGCATTGGCGGCACCGTGCTGAGCCTGACGACGATGGTGCCCGCCTGGCGCCGGCTGCGGCGGCACTGGCGATCGCTGCGCACCTGGGGACCGGTGAGGCGTTGCGAAGCCGCGCCGTCTCGGCTGGTGAGCGACTCGCCTCCGACCTCACCTTGACAGCGCCCACCGAGTTCTCTATGGTGCGCTTGGCTCATAGGGAGGTGTGGAGTGATCAGGATGTTCTTCGCCGTCGTCGTCGCGGCTGCCGGCGTCTTCGCGGCGCCGGCACCAGTGCTGGCACACCATGGCAACGCGAGCCATGAGATTGGCAAAGTCCTCACCTTGAAAGGTACCGTCACCGAGTGGGTGTGGTCCAACCCGCATTGCTTCCTGAAGTTTGATGTGAAGGACGACACGGGCGCGGTCACGCTCTGGGTGGCTGAAACCCAGAATCCAGTAAGCATCGGCAAGGATGGGTGGAGCCGGAGGTCGTTCAAGCCCGGCGACGAGGTCACCGTGACCCTGTTGCCCGTCAAGAATGGCTCACCGATCGGGCTCGTCAGAAGCGTCACCCTCGCCAGTGGCCAGGTGCTACGGACGGGCACCGATACTGCCCAGGCGCAGGCGCGATGACGTGGAGGACCGTTGTTGCAGCGGTAGCGGCCCTGATCGCGTCTCCCAGTGTGACGGTTGCGCAGACCTGGAGCAGCGGGGGGTTGCCGTTGTCCGCCTTTGAGCCTTCGCAAACACAGTCGGCTCAGGCCCCGCGCCGCGATCTGAGCGGGATCTGGGACGCGGGTAGAAATGGAATCAACGGAACCGGGCACGTGGGGGCCCCGTTCACGCCGTGGGCGCAGGAGAAGCTCAAGGACATCAAACCGGGGAATGGTCCCAGATCCGTCACCGAAGAGCACATCAACGACCCGCTCTCGATCTTGTGCGACCCGACCGGCTTCCCGCGGCTCATCTTGTACGAGCTGCGGCCGCTGCAAATCGTCCAGACGCCGAATCAGGTGTTGATGCTCTACATGTACGAGAAGCGGTGGCGCGTCATCTGGACCGACGGACGGGAGCTGCCGAAGGATCCCGATCCACGCTGGTACGGGTATTCGGTTGGCCGATGGGAGGACGACTATACGTTCGTCGTGCAGACGATCGGAATGGACGAGAGAACCTGGCTCGATAATTCGGGTAATCCGCACAGCGGCGACTTGCGTGTGGAAGAACGATATCGCCGCGTCAATCAGGACACACTCGAACTCACCGTCACGATCGACGACCCGGTGGCTTATACCAAGCCCTGGACGCCTGCGGCTCGCAACCGGATGCCTCTGAAGTTGATGCCACCCGACACCGATCTGACGGAGTGGATCTGCGCGCCGAGCGAGGCGGCCGCGTTCAAGAAGGTCGTAGACACCCAGAATAAGGTGACCCAGGGCAAATAGCCTCGAGAGTACAGGGGCGCTGGGCTCTGCCTAAAGCCTTCGTCGGTTACTTACCGTCGTTGTCGCTGTCGGGATCGTCGTCGGTGACTGCGTCCCTCACCGTCGTTCCTACCTTCTTCGCGCCGTCCGCCGTCGCGCTGCCAACCTTCTTGGCCCCGTCCACGGTGGCGTCCGCCGCCTTCTCGAACACGTTTTCGGTCTTCTCGGCGCCGCGGTCGATGTCGTCACCCAGTTCGTCAGCCGACTCGCGGGCGCCGCTGGTGGCTCTCGTCTCGCCGACGCGAAGCTCGTCGACTACGTCGGTGACGCCCTCGGCGCTACGGGCAATGCGAAGCGCTTCTTCTTTTGCCGTCGCCGTCTCGACCGTGCCGGTCAGCGTCACGATGTGATCCCGTGTGGTGACGTTGATGTCGTTGGCCTCGACGACATCGTTCTGCGCCATATCCGCTTTGATCTTGGTCGTGATACCCGCGTCCGTCTGTGAGCAGGCCACCGTCGCCACGGCGAATGCCCCGACGGCCAGCAGACTTGTCAATCGTCTCATTACCAATCCTCCTTGTTGAGCTCGCGCCAAGCTGTTCAGCGCACGAATCCCTTCAACTGCGGAGCATCAGTCGTGCCGCCGCCAGCTCATGTGGGAAGGCGGTACAGAAAAAAGGCGGGTCCCGAAGGACCCGCCCTGCCAAAGCCTAGAGCCCCGAGCCTGCTTAGTTCACCGCGAAGCAGTACAGCAGGCCGGCGCCGCCGGTGGACACCAGGTTCTGCTGGCTGCAGCCCTTGCTCGGGTGCACGGCGTTCCATGAGGCGTTCGGGCCGCCCAGCCGATCGTGGTGACCAAGCATCACCGACCCGGTCGAGTTGCTCGTGTAGTTGTTGCAGGTGCGATCCTCGCCCGCGGGGAACGCCCGGCCGTCCGGCGTCGAGCCCGTCAGGATGTCGTGCTGGTTCGGCATGTCGCCGACGCCGTTCACGAGTCCGCCCTTTTCGTTGATCGCGGACGTCTTCTGAATCCGGTTGCCCAGCCGCGCCTGTTCGATGGTGTCGCCGTGCAGCTCCGCGACGTTCGCCGCAACCTGCCGGCCCTGCGCGTTGACCCAGGGGCCCGCGCCGATCCGGTCGCGCGCGTTGACGGCGCCCGGACCCTGGGTGCTCATGTAGGCGTGCCACGTGGCGCCGCCCCGGCCCGCGGCTGTTGCGAGCGCCTGGCAGTGCGCATCCGCTCCGGCCAGGCCACCGTAGTTGGCGCCGTCACCCTTCGCCGTGCTGGTGACGAAAAAGCTCATCGGCGGGGGCGCTGCCTGGCCGCCGCCGGCCTGCGCCTGCGCTTCTGACTGCCCGAACGCCAAATACAGACCCAACATGACCGTCAGCGCTACCGTGGCAAGAACAAGTCGTAGATATTTCATAGTCGTCTCCGCCTGAATGTGAATGACCACCGCCTACCCCTGGGTTGATAACGCCGCGAATATTACTACGGTCTCTGACTGGCCGGCGGCACGTGGCCGTTCAGCCGCAGGTAGACGACCAACTGGCCGTAGATGTCCCAGGTATGGCCCATCAAAAATGTATAAATCCGCGCGTGCGACGAGGGCCCGAGAAAGCGGGGCGGCGTCGGCACCAGCGTCAGCATCGCCTGATCCGAGTGCTCGTTCAGCAGCGCGATGCCGTAGTCGAAGGAATCGTCCATCGCCTTGATGGCCGCCGCCTTGGTCGTCACCTTTGCGTCAATCGTCGGCTTGGCCGCCTTGCCCCCGATCCCTCCAAGAAAGTTGACGTTCGCGGTGGCGACGTGCAGAACGCGCTCGCCGAAGGTCTGCTGCGCCGGGGTCGGCTTGGAGGTGTACTTGTCGTCCGGCATTTCCGCCGCGAGCTTGCCCATCGTCCCCTTCAAGTTGGTCCAGTCCTGCAGTATCTCGGCCTTGAGGGACACTGCCTGCGCCTGGACCGGTTCGAGGGTGACGACCAGCGTCAGCACCGACACGGTTCCCAATAATCGAAGAGCTCTCACGGGTGACCTCCTGTACGAAGCAATGTGTGAAGTGGGACGTCAGTCTATCGCGGAACCAGTTCGTCCTTTGCGTGTCGATTGAAGAACTGACCGACCGCGTTCTGCAGCGGCACGTCGCGTGGGTCGCCTTCGTAGTACACACGCTCGAGAAACAGTCCTGACGCCGGCGCGGTGAGACGCGCCGGCAGTTCAGACGATGACGTCAGCATCGAGGCGGCCGCGTCGGGCGTCAGGCCGCCGCGACCAACCTCGACGAGCACGCCCACCAGCCGTCGCACCATCTTCCAGATGAAGTGCGAGCCCTCGATGTGCACGAGGATCAGGTCGCCGTCCTCGTGGATGTCGAGCGCGTCCACCAGCACCTCGGTCGATTTCTCTTCCGGCGTGTCGTCGGAGAAGGATTGAAAGTCGTGGCGGCCGACGAAATGCGCGGCAGCGGCGCGCATCCGCTCGGTGTTCAGCTCTTCCTTGACCCACCACACCCACGCCTTCGCGAAAGCGGTTCGCCGCCGGCACACCTGGTAGATGTAGCTCCGTGCGACCGCGTCGTGACGCGCGTGGAAGCGGTGGCGTACCTTCTCGATGCGCAGGATGTTGATGTCGGCCGGGAGGAGATCGTTGATGCGGCGCCTCAGCGATTCAGGTGGAAGGTCGGCGTCGATCTCCAGATGAGCCACCTGGGCGAGGGCGTGCACGCCCGCATCGGTCCGCCCGGATCCGTAGAGCTCGAACGGCTTTGCGTTCGTGACTTCCCGAATCGCGCTGTCGATCTCACCTTGCACGGTTCGGGCGTTCTTCTGGATCTGCCAGCCGCTGTAACGGGTGCCGGCATATTCAATCGTGAGCTTGAAGCGCATTCGGCATTATCCCTGCTCCGATGGGCTCTGGGCTTTAGGCTCTGGGCTCCCAAAGCCAAGAGCCTAAAGCCTACCGAGCGCGCATCCGCTCGAGGACCTGGCCGAGCTGCTGGAGCTCTTCGCCGTACCTGGCCCAGTCGCCTGCTTTTTGCGCTTCGACTGCGCGGTCGTAGTGGCCGCGCGCTTCGGCGGCCATGGCGTCGTGGAGGTCCCCTCCTGCGCCGGGCGCTGGTGGGGCAGCCGCGTTCACGGCGGGTGGACGCTGCGCCGGGCCGCCGACGAGCTCGACTTCGGGCGGACGCGACGCTGTCCCGCCAAACAGCCGCGCCAGCCCTGCTTCGAGCGTCGGCTCCATCACGATCTGGTTCTGGTAGACGACGATGACGCGCTGGAGCTCGGGGATGCGCCCACCGGACGCACGCAGGTAGAGGGGACGCACGTAGATCAGCGATTCCTCCACCGGGATCACCATCAGCGTGCCCCAGATCACCGCAGACCCCTGCTGGTTCCACAGCGTCACCTGTGGCGAGATGGTCTGATCCTGATTGATGCGCGCCACCACCTGGCGTGGACCGAAGATCACCTTCTGCTTGGGAAACTGGAAGACCTGCAGCTTGCCGTAGTGCTCTCCGTCACTGCGCGCCGCGAGCCAGGCGGCGAGGTTGTCCTTGGCGCGCGGCGTGAACGGCAGCATCTGGATGAACTCGGGCTCCGTCTCTCCGGGCAGCCGCATGATCGTGTAATACGGCTGCATGGCCGCCGCGTCGCGCGCGTCTTCGATCACCGGCACTTCCCACTGATCCTCGCGGTTATAGAAGGCCCCCGGCTGGGTCATGTGATAGGTCGCATACACCGCCGCCTGCACGGCGAAGATGTCCTCCGGGTAGCGCACATGCTCGCGCAGTGACGCCGGCATCTCGGCCATCGGCTTGAACAGACCAGGAAACATTCGCGAGTAGGTCGCGGCAATTGGATCCGCGCCGTCGGCGAGGTACACGTTCGTCGTGCCGTGATACGCGTCGATGGTCACCTTGACCGCGTTGCGGATGTAGTTGACGCCGCCCGCGACGGGCGTCGAGTACGGATACCGGTTGCTCGTCGTGTACGCGTCGTAGATCCAGACGAGCCGCCCATCCGCGAGCACCATGTACGGATCGCGGTCGAAGAGCAGGAACGGCGCGAGCCTGGCGACTCGCTCGCGGATGTTCCGGCGGAACATGATCCGGCTCTCGGCGCCGATGCCGCTGTTCAACACGATCTGCGGCGCCCTGAACTGCAGTGCGAAGAGGACCTTTCGTGCGAGCGATCCGACGGTCACGCCGCCGCGGCCGTCGTACTGCGTGAACTCGTTGTCTTCGCCGCGCGGGTAGTGAAACTCGCGCGTCGCCGTTCTGACGATCACGTAGTCGTTGGACAACTCGCCGAAGTAGATGCTCGGCTCCTCGATCGGCAGCTCCGGGATCGTCTCCGGCGGCAGGTTGCGCACGAACAGCTCCGGCAGCCCTTCCTCCGTGACCTGGTTCACCGGACCCAGCGTCAGGCCGTATCCGTGCGTGAAGGTCAGCCGCTCGTTCACCCACGTCCGGTTCGGGAGGCTGGCGGAGTTGAGCTCGCGCGGCGACAGCATCACCTGGCGCGTGGCACCGCCGATCTGGTACCGGTCGTTGTCGACCGCGACGAAGTCGTAGTAGGTGCGGATTTCCTGGAGCTGTCCGAAGGTGTCGAGCAGCGGCTGGTGATCCCAGAGGCGCACGTTCTGGATCGTCTCCGCGTTGCGCTCGATGTCCTGGCGGGTGAGCAGCGCGTCGCCAGACAGATCGCGCGTCTCGACGTTGTCGAGGGCAAACGCTCGCCGCGTCGCATCGATGTTGTGCTGGATGAACGGTGTCTCGCGTGTCTGCTCGTTGGGGGTCACGATAAACCGTTGCAGCATCGTGCTGTAGACCCCGCCGCCGATGGCGACGAGCAGGTAGAGCGCGGCCGCGACAAGAATGGGCCAGTTCCTCGGCGTCGTCGCGTGCACGACCGCCAGGATGGCGCCAATAACCGAGACGGCGGCGAGCAGGAGCGCGGCGGGCATCCGTCCGTTGACGTCGGAATACCCGGGCCCATAAATGACCCCGGACGGCTGCACCAACTGCTCGGCCTGTCCGAGCCACGCGCCAAACGCCAGCAGCAGTAGGAATACCGCCGCCAGCATCGACAGGTGACGCCGTGCGGAGGCGGTCATCCAGACGCTTGACGTGAATTGCGACGTCAGGCTTCCCGACATCAGGTAGATCCCGCCGCAGGCCAGGGCGGCGAGCACCACGAGCGCCTGGCCAAGCCCGCGCACGAATTGCAGGAAGGGGAGCGTGAACACGTAGAAGCTCGTGTCGCGGCCGAGGATCGGATCCGCCTGGCCGAAGGGCACGGCGAATCGCCACGACAGCCACGTCTCCCACTGCGACGAGGCAAAGAGCCCGATCAGCGCGGCGAGGACGATGGCCGCCAGGCTGGCGATGGTGCGAAGCTGCTGCCGGCCCGGCAGCGGGACCTCGAGTCCGTCGCGCGTCGTGAACACGGGACGCAGCTCCCCGACCGATGCGAGCGCGATTCGAAGGTTGACCGTCAGCCACGCGGCGGCAATCACGAAGGCCATCGTGAACAGCGTGCCCTGCGCGCGCAGCGTCGTCAGGAACACCTGCTGGTAGCCGAGCTCGCCGAACCAGAGCCAGTCGGTGGCGAAGCCGATGATCGAGGGTCCCCCGAAGAAGATGATGGCCGCGAGGGCCAGAATGACGATACGAGAAGTGCGTTGGGGCATATTAAGCCTGACGGTAGAGTGAAGAAGCAGCCTGCAGATCGGTTAACACGTCGCGCGCGAGTGAGGCAGGCGTCATCACCCTCGCAAACGGACCCCAGCTCAGGATCCAGCTCCGGAGTGCCCAGTCGTGACAGACGCTCATCGACAGCACGAGCTTTCCGTCGGCGCCTTCCTGTACCTGCTGCGACGCGTGCCACACCCGGGCCTGGACGTACGGCGCAACCTGGGCATCGAACTCGAGCTCGACCTTTTCCGCCGGGCCGGTGTTGACCCCCAGCGAGTTGGCGAACACATCATCCGCGATCCCGGGCTTGGGTGTGAACGTCTGTTTTTCGAGCGAGACCGAGGCGATCCGCTCCACGGCAAACGTCCGAACGTCTTTGTACTCAGGCACGTAGGCCAGCAGATAGAGCCCTCCCTGGGCGAACGCCAGCCGGTAGGGGTGCACCAGATAGTCCTTTACGCGCGCGCTCGACACCGAGTGATAGCGCATCGTCGCGGTGCGGAAGTGCAGGGTGGCTTCGAGCAGCTTCGCCACGATGTCGGGGGACGACTCGCCGCCCCGGGCCCTGGGGCCAGGCTTGGCCGCCAGGACGCTGGGCAATCGATCGAGAAACTGCCGCATCCGCGGCGAGAGCATCTTCTCGAGCCGGCCGAATGCCAGCGTCAGGTCGCGTTGAAAGGGGGTTCCCGCCACCGACTCGAGAAGATTGCGGCTGAGATAGAGCGCGCACATCTCCGCGAGCGTGAACCCGGTCTCGATCCCCTTGAGTGCCTGGCCGTCGAGACGCCACCGCGCGCGGCCGTCCTCGTCACGGTCGTCGTACAGGGCAAACCCGGCTTCCTGCAGTGCCGCGAGGTCGCGCCGGATGGTGCGCGTCGTGACGTCGACGTCGTCCGCGAGCGCGTCGATCGTGACGCCGTGTCGAGACGACTCGAGCGCGTGCAGCACCTTCCATTGGCGAATGACTTCCTGATTGCGGGGCACGGATGACGATCATACCGCCCGCCCGGATTTATTCGCCTTGTTTGTGCTTCCGGATTTCCCGTCTCCGTCTCCGGTCAGGTGTACCTGCCGCACGCGCCGCGGCCTGGTAGGCGCGATCGATGCGCCGCATCTCAATCTCTTCTGGCGTGGGCTTTGGCGTGACGTCGTCGTACAGCACCCTGGCTTCCGACTTCTTCACGTGATCGTCGATGACGATGCGGACGATGACGTCCTGGTGGGTGCCGTACGGCCGGCCGATGCGAAGGCGGTCGCCTTCGCGGACGGCACGGTTGGGTTTGGCGGTCTGGCCGTTGACGTCGACTTTGCCGCCTTCGCAGGCGCGCTTGGCCTCGGATCGCGTCTTGAAGAGGCACGCGACGTCCAGCCAGACGTCGAGGCGAACGGAGGCGTTCACCGTCAGATGAATATTTCGACTTTGCCCTTGGCCTTGAGTGATTCGACGAATGCCTGGGTCTGCATCTGGCGGTTCTGGCCCTCGAGGTACTGCTGGAGCTGCGGGCGCACGTCGTCGAGCGGCATCGTCCGGGAGGCGGCCTTCTCGGCCACCTTGATGATGTGATAACCGAACTGCGTCTCGACGAGCTCACTGATTTCGCCGGGCGCAAGCTTGAACGCGACCGCGTCGAAGGGCGGCACCATCTGCCCCTGTTGGAAGAATCCGAGGTCGCCGCCGTTGACCGCGCTGCCCGGATCCTGCGAGTTGGCCTTGGCGAGTGCGGCGAAGTCCTTGCCCGACTTGGCCTCCTTGAGCACCCCCTCGGCCTTGACCCGCGCTGCCTGCTTGCCCGCCGCGTCCGCGTTTTCCGGAAACGCGATGAGGATGTGGCTGGCTTTCACGCGCTCGCCCTGCTGGAACTGCGACGGATTCTGCGCGTAGAACTCGTTGACCTGCGCCGCGGTCACCGCGGCCTTCGCGCCGATCTCGGCCTGCAGCATCTTGGAGACCATGAGATCGTCGCGCGCGTCGGTCCGCAGTTTCTCGAGCGTCAGGCTCCGCTGTGTGAGTACCTGCTTGAAGGCGGCTTCGTCGGGAAACTGCTTCCGGATTTCGGCGATCCGGGCATCGAGCTCGGTATCGGCCACAGTGATCTTGCGCGCCTTGGTCTCCTGCACGAGCAGTCGATAGCCGATGAGCTGATCGAGCACGCCCCGCAGCACCTGATCGCGTTGCTCCCCTGGCACAGGCTGACCGGCGCTGGCTTCGAGCTCCTTCACCGCTTCGTCGAAGTCGGCCTTTGTGACCGCCTCGCCGTTGACGCGCGCGACCACCTCAGGCAGCTGCGTGGGCACGGGTTGCGGGGGCTGAGCCTGGGGTGCGAGCTGCTGGGCGTTGGCCGCAGGTGCCGCCACGGACGTGTTCGCGGCTGCAGCGGGGGTGCTCTTCGAGCAGGCGCCGAGCGCAAGGATGGCGACGAATGGAACAACTCGGATCACAAAAACTCCAGTGAATAGGTGTGAATGGGACGTATTCAGCCTACCACGGGAGATCGCCGGAGGCCTTCCGCCTTCGGGTGAAGCTTCGGCGGACCGGCATAGCCTTGGCGGAGGCGGTCAGGCCCCCGAAATCATCCGCGCGGAACGAGGTGAGAGGGCAGCTCGGTGACCTGCAGCACCGGCGTGAGTCCCGCCGCCTCGAGCGTGCTGGCAATCTTACGGTTGACGTTGGTGAGCGTCAGTGAGCCGCCGATCCGCTTGACGCTCACGTAGCTGCTCACCAGTTCGCCGAGACCGGCGCTGTCGACAAACGGCACCGCCTCGAGATCGAGGACGATCTGCTTTCGGCCGCGCTCGATCAGGCCGCGCACAGTGCTCTTGAGCGCACCGCGGCACTCGCTCGTGGTCATGCGTCCGGCGATGACCAGGACGGCGGTGCCGCGGTGTTCTCGTTCGTCGATCTTGATGGCCATCTATGTCCGGGCAGGAGCGCGCATTCTACTCTTGCCAGTGGCATGTCTACAATCGAGTGCACCTGAAATGCCACGGTTTCGCGTGATATACTCAGGGTCCTCATCTATTCCGCGACGACACACCATGGCCAGGTAGCTCAGTTGGTAGAGCACATGACTGAAAATCATGGTGTCGGGGGTTCAATTCCCTCCCTGGCCACCACTTCTTTCTGATCGACGCCGACGCTCACGCCTGATGAGACGCGTGAGCGGTCTCCTCCCGCCGCAGGAAAAAACGGTAACCGGCTACCTAACCGGGACATGTCGCGGCTACACGGCCGCGGCGATTTCGAGCTCACGCCCCAGCCCCAGCTCCCGCCTCAGGCGCTCTTCAATCGTCTGACGGATCTGGGGATTGTCTTTCAGGAACTGCTTCGCGTTCTCACGTCCCTGGCCCAGCCGCTCGCCGCTGTACGCGAACCACGATCCGCTCTTTTCGACGATCCGTTTCTCGACCGCCAGGTCGAGCAGGTCGCCCTCTTTGGAGATGCCCTCGCCGTACATGATGTCGAATTCGGCCTCGCGGAAGGGAGGTGCGACCTTGTTCTTCACGATCTTCACCCGCGTGCGGCCGCCAATCACCACGTCACCGTCCTTGATGCTGGCGATGCGGCGGATGTCGACGCGCACCGAGGCGTAAAACTTCAGCGCGCGTCCGCCGGTGGTCGTCTCGGGGTTGCCGAACATCACGCCAATCTTCTCGCGAAGCTGATTGATGAAGATGAGGGTCGTCTTTGATTTCGAGACGACGCCGGTGAGCTTTCGCAGCGCCTGCGACATCAGCCTCGCCTGAAGCCCCATCTGCGCGTCACCCATCTCGCCCTCGATTTCCGCCTTGGGCACGAGCGCCGCCACCGAGTCGACCACCACGACATCCACGCCGCCGGACCGGATCAGAACCTCCACGATCTCGAGCGCCTGCTCGCCGTTGTCGGGCTGCGAGACGAGAAGGTTTTCGAGGTCGATGCCGAGCTTCTGCGCGTATTTCGCGTCGAGTGCGTGCTCCGCGTCGACAAACGCCGCCATCCCTCCGGCCTTCTGCGCCTCCGCAATCACCTGCAGCGACAGCGTCGTCTTGCCCGACGACTCAGGGCCGAAGATTTCGATGACGCGCCCACGCGGCATGCCGCCGATCCCAAGCGCGTAGTCGATGCTGATCGACCCGGTCGAGATCGACTCCATCGGGGCAATCGCGCCGTGCTGGCCGAGGCGCATGATCGAACCCTTGCCGAACTGCTTTTCAATCTGGACGACGGCGATATCGAGGGCCTTGTTGCGTTCTTTCTGTTCATCGAGCGGCATGTGGTCTCCTTCGGAGAGATGGTGGCCTGTGTGTGTGACAGGGGAGGTCACGGCCGGGGTTGATCCTAGGAGCGTGCCGCACGAAAGTCAAGGGCAAATCTGTGCAGGCGTGCCGCATCACGCCTTGATAAGTCAATCACTTACGGAGAACGGCGACTTTCGCCCCCATGGGGTGGGATTGGCAGCATCTGCACCTCATCCGCACTCGAAACCGGCGCAGTTTCTGCTAACAGTGGTGGAGGTCTTTCTTAATGTCGAACCGCACCGAATCGCTCTGGCGCGCTACGCACCAGCTTCCCAGCTTCCCGCCGCTCTCCGCGGATCTCACCACCGAGGTGGCGATCGTCGGCGGAGGCATCTCGGGTCTCACGGCCGCCGTGATCCTCAGCCGCGCCGCCAAGCAGGTCGTGGTTCTCGAGCGCGACGGGATAGGGAGCCTAGAAACGAGCAACGGGACGGGCCACCTCACCGAGGCGGTGGACGGCCGCTATCAGCGGATCGCAAAGGATTTTGGCACCGACGGCGCGCGGCTGGCCGCCCGTGCGAGCCGCGACGCGATCGACTGGATCGAACGCGAGAGCCGGGGCCGCGGGGAATGCGGCTTCGAGCGGCTGCCGGGATATCTGTACACAGAGCACGAGTGGGACGTCGGGTGGCTCGAAGACGGACTCGACGCCGCGCGCCTGGCGGGATGCGATGTCGCGTGGGAAGACTACCCGCCCGTGCCGTTCGAGACGTGGGGTGCGATCCGCTTCAATAACCAGGCTCAGGTACACGGGACTGCGTATCTCGCGACGCTGGTCGATGAGGCCGTGGCCAACGGCGTCCGGATCTATCACGGCACCCCCGTGGTCGGCGTCCACGACGGCGAGCCCTGCCGCGTTGAGACACCTGCCGGAACCGTGCGTGCGCACCACGTGTTCGTGGCCGCGAACGTACCGGTGAACAACCGCGTCCTGCTGCACACCAGAATCGCGGCGTACCGCTCGTATGCGATTGCCGCCGAAATCGCCCCGCCCGACGCGTCTGCACTCCTTTGGGACACCGGCGATCCCTATCACTACACCCGGTGGCAGCACGTGGGCGGAGTGACGTACCTGATCGTTGGCGGCGAGGACCATCAGGCCGGCGAGGAGGTGGATACCGAGGCGTGTTACGGACGGCTGCTCACGTACGCGCGGCAACGGTACGGCGTCAGCGACATCGCGTTCCGGTGGTCGGGCCAGATCATCGAGCCCGCCGACGGCCTGCCGTTCATCGGGCGCAACGCCCTGTCGGAGCGCGTCTACGTGGCCACCGGGTACGGCGGCAACGGGATGACGTTCGGCACCGTCGCCGGCATGCTGGTCAGCGATCAGATTCTCGGCAGGCCCAACCCCTACGTGGAGCTATTCGATGCCACGCGCATCAAGCCGCTCGCGTCGGCGTACGACTACGTGCAAGAGAACGCGCAGGTCGCCGGGCGCCTGAGCACGAATCGCCTGACCTCGATCGACGTCGAAGACCAGCCGGTGCAGGCGCTCGCTCCCGGCACCGGCGGCATCTTCGAATCAGACGAGGGGAAGGTGGCGGTCTGCCGCGACACGGCAGGCGCGATCCACGCCTGTTCCGCCGTATGCACGCACCTGGGGTGCGATGTCGGGTGGAACGGGGCCGAGCAGACGTGGGATTGCCCGTGTCATGGGTCGCGCTTCTCGCCGGACGGCACGGTGATCAATGGTCCTGCCGCGAGCGATCTCCGAAGGATCCCCGTTGTGGCACTTCGCTAGATGCGGCGCGGACCTTCACGGTCCGCGTTATCGTTCGACCGCCACCGCGACGCCGTTGCCGCCGCCGAGGCAGAGCGTCGCGATGCCGCGCCTGAGGCCCCGCTGCTCCAGGGCGTAGAGCAGCGTCGTCAGGATGCGCGCGCCGCTGGCGCCGATCGGGTGGCCCAGCGCGACCGCGCCGCCGTTGACGTTGACCTTGCGTGGATCGATGCCGAGCTCGCCGAGCACGGCGAGCGCCTGCACGGAGAACGCTTCGTTCAACTCGAAGAGGTCCACGTCGGCCAGCGTCCAGTTCACTTTCTCGGCGAGACGCCGCACGGCGGCGACCGGCGTCATCAGGACGTACTTCGGCGCCAGGCCGCTCGTCGCCTGGCCGACGATGCGCGCCCGCGGCTTCAGGTTCTGGCGCAACGCGTGTTCGGCCGACATCACGACCAGCGCGGCGGCGCCGTCATTGACCGGCGGCGCGTTGCCGGCCGTGACGGTCCCATCTTTCCGGAATGCCGGACGCAGCGCGCCGAGCGCGTCGGCAGTGGTGTCCGCACGGATCGATTCGTCGCGATCGAAGAGCATCGGGTCGCCCTTCTTCTGCGCGATCGCGATCGGAAGGATTTCGGCCTTGAACCGTCCCGCCTCGGTCGCCTCCGCGGCGCGGCGGTGACTCTCGGCCGCGTATGCATCCTGCGCACCGCGGGCGATGTGATATTCGGCGGCGACGACCTCGCCGGCGTGGCCCATGTGGCACTGCTCGAACGAGCACCAGAGACCGTCGTTGACCATCGAGTCGACCATCGGCCCGTTGCCCATCCGCAGGCCTTCGCGCGCCCCCTGCAGGAGGTACGGACAGTTGCTCATCGACTCCATCCCGCCCGCGACGGCGATCTCGATGTCGCCGGTGGCGACGGCCTGCGCCGCCAGCATCACCGCCTTCAATCCCGATCCGCACACCTTGTTAATCGTCAGCGCCGCGACACGATCGGCCAGCCCCCCTCGAAGCGCCGCCTGCCGCGCCGGCGCCTGACCCAGGCCTGCCGAGACGACGTTGCCCATGATGCACTCGTCCACGCTGCCCGGGTCGATGCCGGCCCGGCGCACCGCCTCGCGGACGACCATCGCCCCGAGGTCCGTCGCGGTGAAGCCTTTCAGGGAACCGAGGAATTTGCCCGTAGGCGTGCGCACCGCCGAGACGATGACCGCGTCGCGCATGTGCCTAGCTGAGCTGGACGTCGATGTGGCGCACGGCGTCGTCGCCGAGGACGCCGTTGAGGCGAGACCGGATCATCCCGGCGGATCGCTCGATCTCCCGCCGCCACGCCGGGTCTTTCGCGCGCACGTGCAGCACGCGCGCCTTCAGCTCGATCGTGGTGACCTTGTCGACCGACGGTCCGACTGCGGAGCGCCAGGCGAAGGCAATCTTTTCCGGAGAGAGCGGGGCGTTGCGGAGAATGGCCGCAAGGGCATCGGGCATGAACCGCTGCACAGGTTCCACGCGCCGAGGATAGCATTGACGCGTGAAATTGATATTGGCGTCCGCATCACCGCGACGCGCGGACCTGCTGCGTGCGGCGGGGATCGATTTCGATGTGGTGCCGGCCCACATCGACGAGACGATGGATGCGGAAGAGTGGCCGGACGGGTACGTGCGCCGCATTGCCCAGACCAAGGCCGAGGCCGTGCGTGAGCAGGCAGCCGGGCGCCCCGTGCTCGCGGCGGACACGATCGTGATCATCGACGGTCAGGTGCTCGGGAAGCCGGCGGATCCATCGGACGCCAGAAGGATGCTGCGTCTCCTTTCTGGCCGGGAGCATACGGTGATGACGGCGGTGTGTCTTGCGTGTGGGGCCAGCGAGACCCGCGTCGAGCGGACGGTGGTCGAGTTCGCGCCGTTGACTGACGCCGAGATCGACTGGTACGTCGCCAGCGGCGAGCCGATGGACAAAGCCGGGGCCTACGCGATCCAGGGGCTGGCGTCGCGGTTTGCCCTCAGAATCGACGGCTCCTATTCGAATGTGGTGGGGCTGCCGGTGGCGGTGGTCTACGAGCTGTGCACGAAGACAGGATTATTGGTATCCTGAGGCGACACGTATCCGCGAAAGTCCTTATTTATGAGCCACAAAGCCGCGAAGATCGGACTGACCAGTCTCGTGCTCACCCTCGCGTTCGGCGGGATGCTGTACACCACCCTCAGCGAAGGCACCGAGTACTACAAGCACGTGGACGAAGTGATGGCCAACCCCACGGAATGGCAGGGGAAGAGGCTCCAGGTCCACGGGTTCGTCGTGCCGAAGACCATCGCCCGCAAGCGAGACTCTCTCGACTATCAATTTGACGTGCAGAGCAACGGCAAGGTGCTGCGCGCCTACTACACGGGGATCGTGCCCGACACCTTCAAGGACGAATCCGAGGTCGTCATCAAGGGCACGCTGTCGCCTGAGGGCACGTTCCATGTCGTCGAGGACGGCGTGATGGCCAAGTGCCCGTCCAAGTACGAACCCCAGGCAGGAGCGGGCTCCGCGGGAACCGAGTAATGCCGACCCTTGGGTCGTATCTCCTGCTGGCCGCGTTCGTCGTCTGCGCGTACGCGGCGGCGATCTCGGTGGCCGGCGCGCGGCGCCGTTCGCGCCGCATGGTCGAAAGCGGCATCGGGGCCTTCTATCTCTTCACCGCTGTGATGACGGTCGCCTCCTCGGTCATCATCCACGCCTTCGTCACCGGCAACTATTCGATCCAGTACGTTCACCGCTATTCCGATTCCATCCAGCCGCTCTTCTACAAGATCACCTCGTTCTGGGGCGGCCTCGACGGATCGATCATGTTCTGGGTGCTGATGCTGTCGCTCTTCGGCAGCGCGGCCATCTACGTCAACAGGG
>CANIBQ010000096.1 GCA_947465645.1 Acidobacteriota bacterium
CACGGACCTCTCGACCTATACACAGACGCAGCTCAACGCCATCGCGCGCCGTCTGAACACGCGCCCGCGCAAAACGCTGGGCTACGAGACCCCGGCTGATAGACTGGCAACCTGCGTTGCGTCGACGGCTTGAACCCACCACTACGTACGAATAGAAACGGCTCTAGGCGTTACTGGGGGAATCGGCCCGTCGACACGAGTAGATCCAGCCGGGCGCGGCGGAGGGCATCTTCAGTGATGACCGCCGCGGTTTCCGCATCCCGGGCCCGGCGTTGAGCGTCGATCACTTCGATATTCGTCGTCGCGCCTTCTCGAAACGCCACATCCGTAATACGCATGACCTCGTTGGCCTGTGCCGCGGCGTCCTTCGCGCGCGCCAGCGCACGCTCGGTTGCCCGAATCGCCTCCCGCGCGGTGCGCACCTCCGACGCGGCCTGGCGCTCCGCGCTGGCGCGCTCGGCGCGAACGAGGTCGACCAGCGCGATCCGCTCCCTCTCGCGCCCCTTGCGCAGCCCCGAATCGAACAGCGGCACCGAGAAGACCACCGAGGCGCGCCACGAGCGAGACTCGCTGAAGAGTCCTGAGGGCGCCAGGAACTGCGGGGTGAAGAGCGCCGACACCGAGGGAAGGCGTTCTTTCCACGAATCGCTGACCACGCGCTCCGCGGCCATCTCTCGCGCGATCAGCCGAAGGATATCCGCGCGGCTCGCGAGGTTGCTCGTCGCGTCGGCCGGTACCGGAAGCTCGGGATCGGTGGCAGCATCCACGGGGCCGTCTGCCGCGATCAGCACGCCCAGGGCTTCCTGCGCGCGACGCACGGCCAGCCGCGCCTCCTCCACCCGCACCTCGTTGCTCGACAGCTCCTGCTGCGCGCGAAGCGCGTTCAGCCGGCTGCCGATCCCGCCTTCATAACGCCGGTTGGCGTAGTCGTAGTGCGCAACCGCGTGATCGCGCGCGCGCTCGTTGAGCTCCACCACGCGGCGCTGCGCAATAATCGCCAGATAGGCCTGGGCGGCGGCGACGCCGACCTGCCGTCGTGCCTCGTCGGCGGCGCGTTGCGCCACGACAATCTGATCCGCCGCCTGGTTTCGCAGGGCCCAGTTGACTGGCGTCAGCAGCGGCACGGTGAGGCCGGCGGTCGTGACCGTCTGTGCGCGAGGCGTGATGCTCGACCCGCTGAATTCGGTGACCGGGCCGACGACGTTGGCGCTGAACGCCGCGTCCACCGAGGGCCGCGACTGCGACCGCGCCTGCTGCAGGAGCGCTTCGGCCCTGACGATGCCGGCGGCCGCCTGCTGGACGGTGGGGTTGTTGGCCACGGCGCGGCGCACCGCGTCCTCGAACGTGACCTGCTCGATCGCCTGCGCGCTCGCCACGCCTGGCAGCAGCAGGGCCGCGAGCAGCACCGCGGCGACGCGCTTCACGGTTCCACGTCCGAGCGACTGCACCACCACGTACAGCACCGGGATGAAGAGGACGTTCAGGAACGTGGCGAACACCATGCCGCCGACCACCGTGGTGCCGACCGAATGCCGTCCCTCCTGCCCCGCTCCAGAAGCGAAGACCAGCGGCATGACGCCGAGGATGAACGCAAGCGAGGTCATGAGAATGGGCCGCAGCCGGATGCGGGCCGCCTCGATCGCCGCCTCGATCACCGACATCCCGCGCCCCCGCAGTTGCTCGGCGAACTCGACGATCAGGATGGAGTTTTTCGCCGCGAGGCCGACCAGCAGCACCAGGCCGATCTGGCAGTACAGGTCGTTCTGCAGCCCGCGCGCCCACTGCGCCGACAGCGCGCCGAGCACGGCGAGGGGGACACCGAGGAGCACGATGAACGGCAGCACGAGCGATTCGTACTGCGCGGCCAGTGTCAGGTAGACGAGCAGCAACGCGATGCCGAAGATCGCCGCCGACTGCCCACCCGCCCTGACCTCTTCGAGCGAGATCCCCGACCAGGCGAATCCGAACCCTGGCGGCAGCGCCGTCCCGGCCAGGCGCTCCATCTCCGCCAGCGCCTGCCCCGAGCTGACGCCAGGCGCCGCCGATCCGCTGACTTCTGCCGACCGGAACAGGTTGAAATGGTGGATCACCTGCGGCGCGGTCGTCTCGCGGACGGTGACCACGTTGGCCAGCGGCACCATCTGCCCTGTCTTGGTTCGGACGTAATACTGGCCCAGGTCGGCCGGGTCGGACCTGTACTTCTTGTCGGCCTGCACGTAGACGCGATACGCGCGGTTGTTGAAATCGAAATCGTTCACGTACGCGGAACCGAGATAGATCTGCATCGCGTTGGTGATCTCGCTGAGCGGCAGCCCGAGGCTCTGCGCCTTCTCGCGGTCGATACTGACCGCCAGCTGCGGGTCGTTGACGGTGAAGGAGCTGAACAGGCCGGCGACCTGGGTTGATTGCCGAGAGGCGCCAACCAGCGCCTGCGTGGCGCCTCCCAGGTTTTGAATATCCGGGTTGCCGCTCTGGTCGAGCACCTGGAACGCGAATCCACCGATGTTGCCGATATTGATGCCCGGCGGCGCGAACGGGATGACGAACGCGCCTTGAACACCGAACAACCGCCCGCGCAGGCCTGGCAGCAGGCCGGCGACGCGCTTCTCGGGGGTGTTCCGCTCCTCGAATGGCTTGAGGAGGACGAACATCATTCCCTGATTCGACGCGCTTCCGGCAAAGCTGAAGCCCACGATCGTGAACACGGACTGCACTTCCGGAGTCGCCATGAGGATGCGCTCCACTTCGCCGGCGACCTTGCTGGTGTAGTCCAGCGAGGCTCCCGGCGGCGCCTGAATGATGGTGATGAAGTAGCCCGCGTCTTCGTCGGGCACGAACGCCGAGGGCACCTTCGTGTACACGTAGTAGGTGCCGCCCAGCAGGACGACGAACACCACGACGACGGCCCAGCGGACGCGCATCAGCCCGCTGACCACCCTGATGTAGAAGCTCGTCCCTCCATGGATCACGCGCTCGATGGGACCAAACAACCACCCCGACCCAAGGGCTCCCGGCCGAAGCAGCAGCGCCGAGAGCGCCGGCGTCAGCGTGAGCGCGTTGAAGGCGGAGATCGCGACGGAGACGGCGATCGTCAGCGCAAACTGCTGATACAGCCGGCCGGTCGTCCCGGGAAAGAACGCGACGGGCACGAACACGGCGATCAGCACGAGCGCGGTCGCGATCACCGCGCCGAACACTTCGCGCATGGCGTCGGAGGCCGCCTGGAGCGGCGGCTTCTTGTACTCCTGGAGGTGGCGCTCGATGTTCTCGATCACGACGATCGCATCGTCCACGACGATGCCGGTCGCGAGGACGATCGCAAACAGCGTGAGCGTATTGATCGAGAAGCCGAGCAGGTTGACGAACGCGAAGGTGCCGATCAGCGACACCGGCATCGTCAGTGCGGGGATGATCGTGGCGCGCCAGCTCTGAAGGAAGAGGAACATCACCAGCACGACGAGCAGCACCGCTTCGCCGAGCGTCTTGATGACTTCGGTGATCGATTCCTGCACGATGGTGGTGGTGTCGAACGCGATGTTGTACTGCAGCCCCGGCGGAAACGCGGCCTCGAGCCGCCGCATCTCATCGGTGACGCCCCGCTGGACGTCAAGGGCGTTGGCGGTCGGGAGCGAGGTCACGGCGAAACCGATCGCCTCCTTGCCCTGGAATCGCAGCACGTTCGCGTAGGTCTCGGCGCCGAGCTCGATGGTGCCCACATCCCGCAACCGCACCAGGGAGCCATCGCTGCCGGCCTTGACGATGACGTCTTCGAACTGGCTCGCTTCGCTCAGGCGGCCTGCCGCCCGGACGCTGATCTGGTAGGTCTGCCCTTCGCGCGCCGGCGCGTCGCCGACGCTCCCGGCCGCGACGTTGACGTTCTGCTCACGCAGGGCGTTGACCACGTCGCCGGCGGTGATCTGGCGCGCCGCCAGCCGGAGCGGATCCAGCCAGATGCGCATCGAATACTTGCGCTCGCCGAAAATAATGATGTCGGAGACGCCGGGCACGCGCTTGAGCGTGTCCTTGATGTAGACGTCGACATAATTCGACATGAACAACGAGTCGTACTCGTTGTTCGCCGAAAACATCGCGCCGGCGGACACGAAGTTGATGCCGCCCTTCTGCACCGTCACACCGAGCTGCCGCACTTCGCCAGGCAGCCGTCCGAGCGCCTGGTTGACGCGGTTCTGCACGTCGACGGCCGCGAGATCGGGATCGCGCGTCACGTCGAACGTCACGGTGATTTGCGAGAAGCCGCTGTTGGTGCTCGACGAGGTCATGTACTGCATGCCCTCGACGCCGTTGATCGCCTGCTCGAGCGGCGTGGTGACGGCGGTCTCGACGGTTTCGGCGTTCGCTCCCGTATAGACCGCGGCAACCGAGACGGTTGGCGGAGTGACCGATGGGTACCACGCGATCGGCATCGTCGGAATCGCCAGCGCGCCGGCGAGGACGATGATCAGCGAGCAGACGGTCGCGAGGATCGGACGCTTGATGAATGTGTCTACGAACACGGCTTTGGACTCTGGGCTTTAGGCTCTGGACTTTAGGCTTTAGGCTCTAGGACGGCTTGACGGGGGCGCCGTCGCCGATTTTCTGGATGTTCGACACGATCACCTGATCGCCCGGCATCAGGCCGGTGCGCACGATGTACTCGTCGCCAACCACGTTGCCGAGCGTCACCGGCTTCTGCCGTGCGACGGTTCCCTGTTCCCCGCTCTCGGCGACGAACACGAAAGACTGCCCGGCCACGCGGTTGACGGCCACGACCGGCACCGTCAGCACCGGATCGTTGTTCCAGATCAGACGCGCGCGCACGTACTGCATCACGCGAATCCCCGGCGGCATCTGCCGCAGCGTGGCCTTCACCAGCACCGACTGCGTGGCATCGTCGGCGCGCGGCGCGATGAACGTCACCGGATTCGAGGCGATGACCTCGCCGGTGTTGCCGATCAGATCCACGGCCAAGCCCGGGCGCAGCTCCCCTGCCCGCTCGAGCGGCACATTGATGTAGACCTCGAGTCCTTCGGGCTCATCGACGGTAGTGATGACGGTGGACGGCGTGACGCGGTCGCCCTGTCGGATCGCGATGTCTCCGACGATGCCCGCGGCCGGTGCGGTGACGCGGTAGTACTGCAACTGCACCTGGGTTTCGCGGATCTGCGACCGTACCGCGGCCAGTTGCGCTTCGGCGTTCTTGTACGCCGCTTCCGCCTGGTCGAGCTCGGCCTGGCTGACGGCGCCGGCCTCGAGCAGCTTGCGCAGCCGCGCGACCTGCTGGGTGGCGTAGGCGAGGTCGGCCTCGCGCGACGCACGCTGTGATTCCATCGAGGTGACCGCGGCCTGCTGCCTGTCGGGGTCGATCTGCAGCAGCGGTTGCCCTGCACGTACACGGTCCCCTGCCTTGACGAAGATCTGCGTCACCAGCCCCTCGACCTGTGGCTGAATCGTCGTGGACCGCAGCGACCGGATGGTCGCGACAAACTCCGACGACTGCGGAATCGGCTTGGGCGCCAGCGTGACGGTCTTCACCTCCGCGGGCGGGAATGCGCCTCGGCCACCGCCCGCGGCCGAGCCGGGCGTCTGACCACCGCCGCAAGCCAGCATCGTGAGGGGCGCAAGAAGAACGAGCGATCCGGACAATCGAGACATAGGGATATCCGTTGGGGGGAGCGAACGAACGGGAGTTCCAACTATACCTGAGACGTATATCAGCTACCGGAAGATCCCTCTGATGCCCCGGCCCAGCGAGCCAAACAGTCCTTGAATGGCGCGCTGCGCGCGTTGCTTGAGATTGCCCTGGTGGATCGAGCAGAGCCGTGACGGGATGTCATCGCCGTCCTTGAAATACTCGACGTAGGTGGGGCATCCCGCGACCGGATGCAGGTAAGACAATCTGCACAGTTCCTCGGCGCGCATCTGGCCCGGAGGCGTGAACGGCGCGGGCGGCAGGCGGCGCGCCACGCGGCGCATGAAGTCCGACCAGATGGGCAGGGCGACCCGCGCGCCCGTTCCCGCGTTCCGGATGCGCTCCGGCTGGTCGAAGCCGACCCATACCCCCGCCACGACCGACGAGGAGAAGCCGACGAACCAGGCGTCGCGATAGTCGTTGGTCGTACCGGTCTTGCCGCCAACGGCGCCCTGCACGCCGAGGCGCCGCGCCGACGATCCGGTGCCCCGGTCCACGACGTCCTGCAGCATGGTCAGCATCTGGAATGCCACTTCGGGCGAGAGGATCTGCTCACGCTCGACGTGGATCCGAAGCAGCAGTTCGCCCGAACGATCGAGCACCGATGTGATGGCGCGCGGCTGCACGCGGTATCCGAGCGTGGGAAAGACGGCGTAGGCGGCGGTGAGATCGAGCGGTGTCACGAGTCCGCTTCCGAGCGCCAGCGACGGGACGTCGGGTTGATCGCGCACGCCCAGATCTCTCGCAAGCCGCAGCACCGGGGCGCTCCCGACCCGCTGCTGCAGCAGCACGGCGGCGGCGTTGTTCGACTCGAGGAGCGCGGCACGCAGCGTCATCTCGTCCCGCGTGGCGACGCGCTCGTCGCGCGGGATCCAGACGCCTTCGGCCGCCTGCACCGCGACCCCCTTCAGGCCGGTAATCATCGACACCGGCGAGAGCCCCTGCTCGAGCGCGGCGGCGTACACGAACGGCTTGAACGCCGAGCCGGGCTGGCGCCGGCTTCGAACGGCTCGGTTGAACGTGGTCGTCGCGAAATCCGACCCGCCCACCATCGCCAGCACGTTGCCCGTGCCCGGATCGAGCGCCACGAGCGCGCCCTGCAGGCCCTTGACGCCCAGGCGTCGCAGGCCGTCCCGCACGGCGGCTTCCGCCGCGTCCTGGATTTCCGGCACGAACGTCGTCTGCACCTGCCAGTCGGGAGGATTGTCGCCGCCGTAGATGTTGCGGAACTGCTGCCGCAGGTATTCCTTCGCGAAGCCGTGCTTGGCGCTGGTGACCCTGGGCTGCGGCCGGATCCGGATGCGCTCGGCCCGCGCCGCCGCTTCCTGCGCCTCCGTGATCGTCCCTTCCTCCCGCATCCGCTGCAGGACGACGAAGCTGCGCCGCCGGGCGGCGTCGAAATGCGTCCACGGCGAATAGGCGGCGGGTGCGCGGATAATCCCGGCGATGAGCGCGGCCTCTCCGATCGTCAGTTGGGACGCACGCTTGCCGAGCATCTTGTCCGACATCGTTTCGATGCCGTAGATGCCGCCACTCAGGTACACGCGATTGAAATAGAGCTCGAGAATGTCCTTCTTGCTCAGAAAGACCTCGAGCATCACCGCGAGCACGGCCTCCTTGATCTTCCGGCCGTAGGTACGCGCGTTCGAGAGGAACAGCGTGCGCGCGAGCTGCTGCGTGAGCGTGCTGCCGCCCTGCGCGCCTTCGTCGGACCGCAGGTTGAAAAACGCCGCGCGGGTCAGCGCGATGGGATCGACGCCGGGATGCAGGTAAAACCGGTGGTCCTCGACCGAGATGACGGCGTCCTTGAACGAGGTGGCGATCTGCTCGAACCGGACGTCCTGCCGCTGCTCGTCGAGCCGAAACCACGGCCGGCCGAGCCCGTCGTAGAAGACGGTGTCGCCGACCCCGCGATTCAGCTTGTAGATGGCCCACGCGTGACGGCCGCTCCACGCCACCGCCATGACCACGCCGACGATCAGCACGCCGCCGATGACCGCGATCAGCCAGTCGCGGACGGTGAGCGCGCGAAGGTCTGAAAAGCGCACGGCTTCGATGGTAACCTTTCGGCGATGCCCCGGTGGCCCCTTGTTCTCCCTCTATTGCTCACGGTTCTGACGGCCCAGCAGGCGGTTCAGCCGCCGGAGCGGGAGCTCCTGTCGCGCGTCCGCCGGCTGACGGTTGAAGGACGCCGCGCCGGCGAAGGGTACTGGTCGCCCAACGGCCAGCGTCTTGTATTTCAGAGCGAACGCGAGCCTGGCAACCCTTTCTACCAAATCTACGCGCTCGACTTCGCGTCGGGCGACACGACGCGCATCTCGCCCGGACAGGGCAAGACGACCTGCGCGTTTTTCCGCCCCGGCACGGATCAGATTCTCTTCGCGTCCACCCATCACGACCCCAGGTCGAAGGCACTGCAGCAGGAAGAGCTCGACTTCCGCGCGTCCGGCAAGGAGCGCCGTTACTCGTGGGACTACGATCCCGAATTCGATATTTACGCGTATGCGGAAAAGACCGGGGCTTACACGCGGCTGACGAGCGCCCGCGGCTACGACGCCGAGGCGAGCTACTCGCCCGACGGCCAGTGGATCGCCTTCTCGTCGATGCGTGACGCCTATGACCGCGCGCTCTCGCCCGCCGAGCAGAAGCAGTTCGAGGTAGACCCCAGCTTTTTCGCCGAGATCTACATCATGCGCGCGGACGGCACCGCCCAGACGCGCCTCACCACCGTGAACGGGTACGACGGCGGGCCCTTCTTCTCCCCAGACGGCACCCGCATCGTCTGGCGCCGCTTCGACGAGACCGGGCTCATCGCGAACGTCTGGACGATGAGGCTGGACGGCACCGATCAGCGCCAGGTCACCGACTTCGGATCCATGAGCTGGGCTCCCTACATCCACCCATCGGGTGCGTACCTGCTGTTTGCCTCGAACAAGCTCGGATTCGAGAACTTCGAGGTGTTCATGGTGGACGTCGCCGGCACGAAGGAGCCGGTGCGGGTCACCTATGCCGACGGATTCGACGGCCTGCCGGTGCCCTCCCCCGATGGACGCCGACTCGCGTGGACGTCAACGCGCGGAGGCGGCAGCGCCGGGCAGCTCTATCTGGCTGACTGGAACCATGAGGCCGCGCTCGAGGCCGTGCGGACGGCGCCGGAGAAGAAGAAATGAGTGTGACCTTCGCGGGCCGTAAAGGCCCGCGCCGCATAGTCCTCGGCTTACTGTTCTCGCTGTCGGCGGCATCGCCGCATGCGCAGTCGACGGTCGCCTCGAGGACCAAGGCGCACGTGGAGTTCCTTGCTTCGGATCGTTTCGAGGGCCGCGAAGCCGGGACGCGAGGCGAGCGGCTTGCGGCCGACTACATTGCCGCCCAGCTCGCGCGTGTTGGCGCGAAACCGCTGCCCGGCCGGGCCGACATGTTCGTGCCGTTCGAATTTACGGCCGGCAGCCGTGACGGCGGCTCGCGGATGAGCATCGCGCGCCGCTCCGGGGACGGCGGCTTCGGATTCGAAGCCGGCTCTACCCAGATCCAGGCTCTGTCGTTCTCGGATGACGGCGAGGTCAGCGGCGCGGTCGTGTTTGCCGGCTACGGCCTGGTCGTTCCCGAATCGCAGAACTTCGGGTACGACAGCTACGCGACGCTCGACGTCAAGGACAAGATCGTCCTCGTCCTCCAATATTTCCCCGAGGATGCCGACCAGCAGGCACGTGCGGTACTCGCCCGGTACGCCGGTCTCCGGTACAAGGCGCAGGCCGCCCGCCAGCGCGGCGCCAGGGCGCTGCTCGTCGTGACGGGGCCGCGATCGCCCAATGCCGGGACGCTCGTGCCGATGACATTCGACACCGCCATCGCCGGATCGGGCCTCCCGGCCGCCAGCATCACCGGCGCGGTGGCCGACGCGTTGTTCGCCTCCGCGCCCAGGCCGCTGCGTGACATTCAGCAGGAGCTCGATTCAGGCAATCCGCATGTCGCCGGTTTCGAGCTGCCGGGCACGACGGTCAATCTGAAGACGTCGGTTGTGCGCGTCAGGCAGACCGGACGAAACGTCATGGCGTACCTGCCCGCCACGGCGCCCGTCACCGGCGTTGAAAAGCCGTGGGTCGTGATCGGGGCTCACTACGACCACCTTGGACACGGGGGCAAGGGCAACTCGCTGGCGTCGAAGGAAGAGGCCGGCGGCATCCATCACGGCGCCGACGACAACGCGTCGGGCACCTCCGCCGTCATCGCCATCGCGCACGCGCTCTCCTCGCAGCCCAGGCGCCGCAGCGTGATGCTCGCCTTCTGGTCCGCGGAGGAAATCGGCCTGGTCGGCTCGAGTGCGTTTGTGGCGACGCCGCCGATGCCGATCGACCAGATCGCGTCCTACCTGAACTTCGACATGGTGGGCCGCATGCAGGACAACAAGCTCATCGTGCAGGCCACGGGCACCAGTCCCGTGTGGACGAAGCTGCTCGAACGCGCCAACGTCGCCGCCGGATTCGACCTCATCATCCAGCCGGACCCGTATCAGCCAACCGACGTCGCCAGCTTCAACCTCGCGTCGGTGCCGAGCCTGGCGTTCACGACCGGCGCGCATGTCGACTACCACAAGCCGTCGGATACGGCTGAGAAGATCAACTACGAGGGTCTCGACCGCATCGTCGACCTGGCGGTGTCACTCACGCGGGCGGCCGACGCTGCCGAGCCGCCGCAATTCACCAAGGTCGATCAGCCGACCTCCAGAGGCACGATCGCCGGCGTACGCGTGACGACGGGCACGATCCCGGACTACGCGACCGAGGTAAAGGGGCTGTTGCTGAGTGGGGTGACGGGTGGAGGCCCGGCCGATCAGGCGGGATTGACGAAGGGCGACATCATCGTCGAGATCGCAGGCCAGTCGATTGCGAACATCTATGACTACACCTACGCGCTCGAGCTGCTGAAGGTCGATCAGCCCGTCAAGGTCGTCTACATGCGCGGCGGGCAGCGGCAGGAAACGCAGCTCACACCGGCGGCGCGACGATAAGACCCTAGTCCTTCCCCTCGGCTGCGATCAGATCCTCGGCTTTCTCCGCGAGGGGATCCGAAGCGGCCGGCCCCTGCATTCGAGCCCAGATCAGCGCGGCGGCGAAGATCACCACGATCAGCCCCAGCGACAGCCACTTCGGCACCTCGAAGTGGACGTAGCCGGCGCCATGCGCGTACTCGAGCAGCAGCTTGATGCCGACCCATCCGATGATGACGAACGCGCCGTCAACCAGCGGCGGGTATCGGCTGACCAGCACGAGCAACTGGCCGATGACCATCCGCATCGCGACCACGCCAAGCACTCCACCAGTGATGATGACCCAGAGCTTGTTGGACATCGCCACGGCAACGAGGATCGAGTCGATGGCAAAAACGATGTCGGTGAGCTCGACTTTGACGACGGTCGCCCAGAAGGCGGTCATGCCCATCCAGGCGACGGCCGGCTTCGCCCGCCGGCGAGACTCCGCGTCGCCATGGCCCGTGAAGTGGCCCCACACCAGCCACAACAGGTAGGCCGCGCCGAGCAGCATGACCCAGCGGATCTGGATCAGCCACGCCGCGAGGATGATGGCGACGATGCGGAAGACGAAGGCGCCCACGATGCCGTACCGGAGGGCCTTCTTCTGCTCGTGCTTCGGGAGACCAAGGACGAGCACCGCGAGCACCATCGCGTTGTCGGCGCTGAGCAACGCCTCGAGGACGACGAGCAGTGCGATGGTGACGAGATCGGAGGGGACGACTTCCACGACGGTAACCAATCGTATCCCAACAGCCCCAGGACACCCCGGCTAAGGTTGACACGACCCATGTCAAGTTCTACACTCGATCTGTATCAAGGGTGGGTTCATGCCAGCGGAGCACGATCAATTTCTCATCAGCGTGGCTGCGGAAATGCTTGGGATGCACCCCCAGACGCTGCGCAAGTACGAGCGGCTGGGCCTGATCCAGCCGTCGCGTTCGATCGGCAGCATGCGGCTGTATTCGCGTGAGGAGCTCGAGCGCATCCGCCTGATCAAGAGCCTCGTGGATGACGGCGGAATCAACCTCGCCGGCGTGCAACGGCTGCTTTCCATTGCGGAGGTGATGCAGCGCATTCGGCCGCTCATGGAAGAAGGGGCGCTCAGCACCGGCGCCGGGCGCCGGCAACTGGTGACCGAGATGCGGCGTCTCAGCGACGCGCTAGGACTATGACAGCGCTCCGCCTAGAGCCCAGAGCCTAACGAGATGGAATTCAAAGACTACTACTCCACGCTTGGCGTCACGAAGGCCTCGACCGAAAAGGAAATCAAGGGGGCGTTCCGGAAGCTCGCGCGCAAGCATCACCCGGACGTGAATCCCGGTGACAAGGGCGCGGAGTCCAAGTTCAAGGAGATCAACGAGGCCTACGAGGTGCTCGGCGATCCGGCCAAGCGGAAGAAGTACGACGAGCTTGGCGTGAACTGGCGCGCGTACGAGCAGGCCGAGGCCCAGGGCGGCCCAAACCCGTTTGGCGGCCAATGGGCCGGCGGTGGCGGCGGACAGGGCGGCGGCGGTTTCCGGACGATGACGCCGGAGGAGATGGAGGGGATGTTCGGGGATCAGAACCCCTTCTCCGACTTCTTCACGACGTTCTTCGGCGGGGCCGGCGGCCCGGGCGCCGGCGATCCACGACGAGGAGGCACGCGCGGACGAACCCGCCAGCGGCCCGGCCGCGACGTCGAGCACGAGCTCGAGCTGACGCTCGAGGACGCGTTCCACGGCACGACGCGGCGTCTGTCGCTCAAGCACGACGGGCACTCGAGGACGGTGGACGTCCGCATCCCGCCCGGCGTGAACGACGGCTCGCGGGTACGGGTGACGGGCGAGGGCGAACATGGCGTCGGCGGCGCGCAGTCGGGCGACTTGTACCTTCGGGTCCGGCTCGCTCCGCATCCGGAATTCGAGCGCAAGGGACGCGATCTCTATGTGAAGGTGCCGATTCCCGTCGGCACCGCGGTGCTTGGCGGTGAAGCGGAGGTCCGAACGCTGAGCGGGAAGCCGGTGCGGCTTCGCATTCCGCCGCTCACGCAGAACGGGCAAGTCTTCAGGCTCAAGGGGTACGGCATGCCAAAGGTGGGCAAGCCAGACGAGAAGGGTGACCTGTACGCACGCGTCGAGGTGCAACTGCCGACGGACCTCTCCCCCGGCGAGCGGGAGCACTGGGAGGCGCTGGCACAACTGAGCGGAGGGGCGGCCAAGACCGATTCGGCCGCCTGACACTATGAATCTGAACAAATTCACTGAAAAGGCACAGGAGGCGGTCGTCACCGCCCAGAACCTCGCCACCGAGCTGCGGCACTCGGAGATCACGCCCGAGCACCTGCTGGCCACCCTCACCGATCAGGAGGGCGGCATCGTGCCGTCCGTGCTGCGCAAGATGGCGCTCGACCCGGTGAAGATCGCCACCGAGGCGCATGCGCTGCTCGAGCCGCAGCCGAAAGCCTTCGGCGGCGACACGCGCTTCTCTCCGCGCATGAAGCTGATCTTCGACGCCGCGCAGGCAGAGGCCGATCGCCTGCAGGACGAGTACGTCAGCACCGAGCACCTGCTGATCGCGATCGCCAGCGAAGCCGGGCGCTCCCCCGCGGCGCAGATGCTGAAGAAGCACGGCCTGACCTCCGACACGCTGCTCGCGGCGCTTGCCACGGTGCGCGGCAATCAGCGCGTGACGTCACAGCATCCGGAGTCCACCTACGAAGCGCTGACACGCTACGGCCGCGATCTCACGGAGCTGGCCCGCAAGGGCGAGCTCGATCCGGTGATCGGGCGCGACGAAGAAGTCAGGCGCGTCATCCAGGTGCTCTCCCGCCGCACCAAGAACAACCCGGTGCTCATTGGAGAACCCGGCGTCGGCAAGACGGCGATCGTGGAAGGCCTGGCGCAGCGGATCATCCGCGGGGACGTGCCCGAGGGACTGAAGAACAAGAAGATCTTCGCGCTCGACATGGGCGCGCTGGTGGCCGGCGCGAAGTATCGCGGCGAGTTCGAGGAGCGCCTGAAGGCGGTGCTCAAGGAAATCACCGAGTCCGAAGGGCAGATCGTCCTCTTCATCGACGAGCTCCACACCGTCGTCGGGGCCGGCGCGGCCGAGGGCGCGATGGACGCCTCGCAGATGCTCAAGCCGATGCTGGCGCGCGGCGAGCTTCACACGATCGGCGCGACGACGCTCGACGAATACCGCAAGCACATCGAGAAGGACGCGGCCCTCGAGCGCCGCTTCCAGCCGGTGCTGGTCGGCGAACCAACCGTCGAGGACACGATCTCGATCCTCCGCGGCCTGCGCGAGCGGTACGAGATCCATCATGGCGTGAAGTTCAAGGATGCGGCGCTGGTGGCCGCCGCCGTCCTCTCCCACCGCTACATCACCGACCGCTTCCTGCCAGACAAGGCGATCGACCTGATGGACGAGGCCGCGTCGAAGCTGCGCATGGAGATCGACTCGATGCCGGCGGAGCTCGACGAGCTGACGCGCCGCATCATGCAGCTCGAGATCGAGCGCGAGGCGCTGCGCAAGGAGAAGGACAAGGCGTCGGCGGAGCGGCTCCAGAAGCTCGAGAAGGAGCTCGCGAACCTCAAAGAGGAGCAGATTGCCCTGCAGGCGCACTGGGAGCAGGAGAAAGAGGCGATCCAGGCCGGGCGAAAGCTCAAGGAAGATCTCGAACAGGTGCGCCTGGACATCGAGCGCGCCCAGAGGTCCGGTGACTACGCGAAGGCGTCCGAGCTCCAGTACGGCCGCCTCCCGGAAGTCGAGAAGAAGATCCGGGACGAAGAGGCCCGCCTCGCCGAGCTGCAGAAGAGCAAGAAGATGCTCAAGGAGGAAGTCGACGAGGAAGACATCGCCGAAGTGGTGGCGAAGTGGACGAAGATTCCCGTCACCCGGTTGATGGAAGGCGAGATCCAGAAGCTGATCCAGATGGAGGCACGCCTTCACCAGCGCGTCGTCGGGCAGGACGAGGCGATCACCGCCGTGGCCAACGCGATCCGGCGGGCGCGCGCCGGCCTGCAGGATCCCAACCGTCCGCTCGGCAGCTTCATCTTCCTCGGGCCGACCGGCGTGGGCAAGACGGAGCTGGCGCGCGCGCTCGCGGAATTCCTGTTCGACGACGAGCACTCGATGATCCGCATCGACATGTCGGAGTACCAGGAGAAGCACACGGTGTCGCGGATGCTTGGCGCGCCCCCCGGATACGTCGGCTACGAGGAGTCCGGACAGCTCACCGAAGCCGTGCGGCGGCGGCCGTACTCCGTCGTCCTCCTCGACGAGATCGAGAAAGCCCATTCCGAGGTGCTGAACGTCCTGCTGCAGTTGCTCGACGACGGGCGCCTGACCGACGGCAAGGGGCGGACGGTGGATTTCAAGAACACCGTCGTGATCATGACGTCGAACATCGGCAGCCACTACATCGCCGAAGGCCAGGGAGAGATTACCGAAGGCGTCCGGCGCCAGGTCACCGAAGCTCTTCGGGAGCACTTCCGTCCCGAGTTCATCAACCGCGTTGACGAGGTGATCTTCTTCCACTCCCTGGGGCTGGACCACATGAAGCACATCATCGACATCCAGATACGCGGGCTGTTGAAGCGGCTGGAAGATCGCAAGATTCAGGTCGAGCTGAGCGACGCGGCCAAGCAGTTCCTGGTCACCGAGGGATACGATCCGATGTACGGCGCGCGGCCGCTCAAGCGGACGCTGCAGAGGCGGGTGCTCGACGCCCTCGCCGTGCGCGTGCTCCAGGGCGAATTCAAGGAAGGCGATCGCATAACCGTCGATGTCGGAGAGAATGGACTGGTGTTCGAGAAAGGGGCCCCAGTAAGCAGTGGCAAATCTTCGTAACCCTCCAGGTATGAACCCGAGGGACAAGCGCCCGGGCGAAAAGCGGATGTTTGGCGCCGGCGGCCGGCCGCCCGGCGCCATCTGGTACGTGCTCGGATTTCTGTTCCTGATGGCGCTGGCCCAGGCGTATTTCCTGACGCCGGCGGGCAGCCAGGTGTCCTACAGCGAATTCAAGACGGCCGTCCGGGGCGGACGGGTCGCCGAGGTCATGGTTGGCGAGCAGACGATTCGCGGCGCCTATAAGAGCGACGTCAACGGCAGCCGCAACTTCAGCACCAACCGCATCGAGGATCCCAAGCTGCTCGAGGAGCTCGATGCCTCGGGCGTGAAGTACACCGGCGAATTCGTGAGCCGCTGGCTGCCCGAAGTGCTCGGCTGGGTGATTCCGCTGCTGCTGCTCTTCGCCGTCTGGAGCTTCTTCTTCCGGCGCATGAGCGGTGCCGAAGGCGGCGTCATGTCGTTTGCCCGCAGCAAGCACCGCGTGTTTGCCGAAGATGACGTGAAGGTGAGCTTCGACGACGTCGCGGGTGTGGACGAAGCCGAGGAGGAGCTGAAGGAGATCGTCGAGTTCCTGAAGACGCCCAAGAAGTACACGGCGCTCGGCGGCCGCATTCCCAAGGGCGTGCTGCTGGTCGGACCGCCTGGCACCGGCAAGACGCTGCTCGCCCGCGCCGTGGCTGGCGAGGCGAAGGTGCCCTTCTTCAGCCTGAGCGGCTCGGAGTTCGTCGAGATGTTCGTCGGCGTCGGCGCCGCCCGCGTGCGCGACCTCTTCAACCAGGCCGAGCAGAAGGCGCCCTGCATCATCTTCATCGACGAGCTCGATGCGCTCGGCCGCGCACGCGTGCAGAGCCCGATGGGGTCGCACGAGGAGCGCGAGCAGACCCTCAACCAGTTACTGGCCGAGATGGATGGCTTTGATTCGCGCAAGGCGATCATCATCATGGCCGCGACCAACCGGCCGGAAGTGCTCGACCCGGCGCTGCTTCGTCCAGGCCGATTCGATCGGCAGGTGCTGGTGGACAAGCCCGACATCAAGGGCCGAGGGGAAGTGCTGCGGATCCACACCAAGAACGTGAAGCTGGGGCCGAATGTGGACCTCAAGGTGGTCGCCGCGCGCACCGCTGGCTTCGCGGGCGCCGACCTGGCCAACCTCGTGAACGAAGCGGCGCTCTTCGCCGCGCGCAAGGACAAGTCCCTCGTCGAGATGTCCGACTTCGAGGAGGCGATCGACCGCCTGATCGCAGGGCTCGAGAAGAAGCGCGTGATGAACACGAAGGAGCGCGAGATCGTCGCGTATCACGAGTCCGGACACGCCATCGTGGCGACCGACATCCCCGGGATGGACCCGGTGCACAAGATCTCGATCGTGCAGCGCGGCTTCGGCGCGCTCGGCTACACCATGCAACTGCCGCTCGAGGATCGCTACCTGATGCAGCGCCAGGATCTGCTCAACCAGTTGGCGGTGCTGCTGGGAGGCCGGACGGCCGAGGAGATCGCGCTCGGCGAAATCTCGACCGGCGCGCAGAACGATCTGCTGCGGGCCACCGACATCGCGCGCGCCATGGTCACCGAATGGGGCATGAGCGAGGTGCTTGGCGCGGTCAATTACGACGGCCACAAGCGCGGCAAGTTCCTCGAGATGCAACTGGGGCCCGAGCGCGGCGCCTATGCCGAAGACACCGCAAAGCTGATCGACTCGGAGGTCAAGCGGATCATGACGGACGCGCATGATACGGCGCGGCGGATCCTTTCGAAGCGCCGTGACATGCTCGAGGCGGTCACGCGACGCCTGCTCGAGAAGGAAGTCATGGAAGGCGACGAGCTGCGAAGCATCATGAATGTCCCGCCGCCTCCCCCCCATCTGCTGGCGGACGCGACTCCCCTGCCGGTGATCCGGGACCTCCCCGACGTCGATTCATAATCGGTCCATGTCCCCACCCGCCTATGCGGTGGCTCGCTCGGTGGCCCCCAGGGTAGCCGAGCACCTGCGGCTTCATCGCGCGAATGCACCCGATCTGGGTACGGTCGCCGTCGCCGATCTCCTTCCGGATGCGCCGGTCATCGAGGCGCTCGTCGACGCCGCGTTCTGGGCGAGCGTGCGGCGCGAGGAGGGGTACGTCCCGAAGATCTCCCTCGCGTTCCTCCCCCCGCTTCCCGAGGTCATGCCGCTTCGATTCGAGCGGCCGATCTCGCTCGATCCGAGCGCCCTGACTCGGCTTGCGGCTGCCGTGGAGCGGCCCGGCATTCATCTTGGGGTCTGGTCCGCCTCAGCCATGGCTACGGCGCGACACCTGTCGACCGGGCCTCTTGAAGTCTGGGGCACCACTCACGCCATTCCGCCATTCTGCTTCGTGGTGGAGGTCATCGCGGCAGGCCTTCTCGTCCTGAAGCACCGGCCGCGCGAGGAATCACGGAAGTTCGTCAACGTGGCGGTGCTCGAAGGCGATCGCATCAAGATCGTGGACGAAGACGCCACGCGCATCGCCGATTGCCCGGCACTGCTGGCGTCGATGATCGGTTTCGACACGCAAGAGGGAGCGGACGGCTCGACGAGCATTCTGGTGCAGCTCGCGCTCTCGATGCGGAAACATGGGCGGGGCGGGATCATGCTCGTGGTGCCAGGCGATACCGAGGCGTGGCGCGAGTCGATCGTCCAGCCAATCAACTATGCCGTCAGCCCGTCGTACACCGAGTTGGGCGACCTGGTCGCCGCCGGGCGCGGGAATACGGAGCGGCATGAATGGCTCGAAACCGTGAGCCGCGCGGTTGACGCGATCGCCGGCACCACGGCCGTGGACGGCGCGACGGTGATCAGCACCCGCTACGACGTGCTGGCGTTTGGCGCCAAGATCGGACGCCGCAAGGGCGCACCGCAGATCGAACGGATCGTCGTCACCGAACCGGTCGAAGGTTCGACGCCCGAGTGGATGCATCCCGGTCAGCTCGGTGGCACCCGTCACCTCTCGGCCGCGCAGTTCGTGCACGACCAGCCCGAGGCGATGGCGCTGGTCGCGTCCCAGGACGGCCGGTTTACGATCTTCGCCTGGTCGCCCTGCGACGCAGCCGTGCACGCCCACCGCGTCGAAACGCTCCTTCTCTAACCCCTATCCCCTGCCCCTATCCCCCACAACCCGTCGACCCTAGGGCGGTTTCTATTCGTACGTAGTGTCCGGCTTCAGCCGGACCTTGTGGGCGTCGGCTTTTCACGACGGTCCGGCTAAAGCCGGACACGGTGGGTTCAAGCCGTCGACGCAACGCGATGAATGATCGGAGGGATCATGCAAAGCGTGCGACGATCGCGGATGAGTGCAAGCGACAAGGCAGCG
>CANIBQ010000097.1 GCA_947465645.1 Acidobacteriota bacterium
CTGCGTTTGGGCATTCGGGACATCGTATCCACCTTTCGGAAGATGTCCACCGAATCGGATCAAGCCCAATCACCGGGGCAGGCAGCATTACGTCCACAGCTCCCGGACGCGTTCCTCGAGCCGCTCCCGCCGCGCCTTTACGAAGTGCGAGTAGTACTTGGCAGTGATTGCCGGCGTTGCGTGGCCGAGCAAAATCGCGACGTCCTCAATGGGGACGCCTTTCGTCAGCAGGTCGGTCGCGAACGTGTGACGGAACATGTGCGCATTGCCCGTCATGTCTACTGAATCAAAGACTCGACGCAGTGAACGCTGCCAGTCAGCGACCGCCGACTTACGAAGTCCGTTCCCCGTCCAGAAAAAATAGTCAGAGCCGG
Organism: Acidobacteriota bacterium; assembly: GCA_947465645.1. The sequence continues at coordinate 375 of CANIBQ010000097.1, forward strand.
TTTCGATCTCCTTCAACGCATCAACGGCGGTCTCCGGCAGGGGGACGTAAACGGATTCACCGGATTTCTGTGTGCGAAGGAAGAGCCGGTCCTTGTTCAAATGCTCCTTTTGAAGACCAACACAGTCGCCGATGCGGAGTCCCGAGTATCGAAGCGTCAAGACGAACGCGCGCACACGCGCGGCGTTGTCGTGTCCGAAAGAATTCCGCTCGGGGTACTTGTCACATGCCTTGAGGACTTTCTTGATCTGTTCCGCTGTGAAAACTTTGACTCGCTCAGACGCCTTGCCGGCCTTTGGTGCCTTGACGGCGGCAGCCGGATTCACCTTGATCCAGTTCGAGCTGTGGCAGAACCAGAAGAACGCTCGGAAACGTTCGAGATTTTTCTGTGCGGTGATCGGGCCATCGGGCCATCCGGCGCGGAACTCCCTAACGGCATCCACGTCGAGCTGTTTGAGTAGCCCATACCCTTTCTTCTCGCACCACGGGAGTAGACGCTTCCCAAGGAGGTTCTTGTGTTTGGACAGCGTCGCTGCCTTGCGCTGCTGGCCGTGCTCTAGATCATGGAGGAATTTCGAGACGGCTTCTTTGACGGTCGGGACTTCCGGCTTCACGACGCCAATCTGTCCGGACGCCTCCCAGCCGCGCACTAGATCGGAAGCCGCTTCCCAAGAATTGAGGTCAAGCGCACGCCGGACCTTCTCGCCCCCCAAGGTGCCGTACACGTGGATGGGGCATCCGCATCGTCGGTATTTCGAGGAAGTCTGCGGGCAGGATTTCAGATGCCGCCGGATGAGCCGTAGCATGTGCCAGGCTAACACGAAGCACACACTATAAGCACGCGATAAAGCAATGGCCCAAAAACGAGTGTTTTTAGGCCATATCTAGTGGTGGAGGCGGCGGGAGTCGAACCCGCGTCCGAAAGTACGTCCCCGCAGGACTCTACATGCGTGTCCGCTTCTGAATTTTCGTGCCGGCGTGTGGAAACGGCTAAGTACCGCCGGCCTTAGCCTCAGAGAATCTCGCGGACACGCGCCGAGGCGCCACGTGCCCACCAGCCTGCTTAATGACATCTGGCCCCCAACCACCAGGCGAGGTCAGGGCAGACGCTCACAGCTTATTAAGCCGCGAGAGCGTACTGAGAATCCGCAGTTAACGGATGTTCCATCAGATTTACGAGTTAATGGTGCTCGGCATGCATCCCACGATTCAATACCCCCGTCGAAGCCAAAGTCGCCCCCCTCGGGAGAGATTCTCGTGTTGCTGAATCAATTGTAACAGGTCAGGTGCCCGCTTAGGCGGCTGAGCTATACTCCCGCCTTCGCCTGCGGCTTCGGCGCGGCAGGCTCCCGCCTCACGAGGAGTGTTTCTATGCGTTCAGTAGTCGGTGCGGCCATCGCTCTCGCGTGCATCGTCATCGCGATGCTGATCGGGTTTCAGTTGGCTCCGCGCCCCGCCGGGGCGCCGGCTGCCGGAGCGGGGGCGCCGGCCGCAACGCCCGCCATCGCCGCGGTGGCAAACCAGAAGGGCGGTCAGGATCATTACGGCCCCTACGAGGTCGTCCCCAACTGGCCGAAGCCGCTGTCTCAATTGCCGGGACACGAGCAGTGGACGTGGGGCGCGGTGCAGAGCGTCTTCGCGGAAAGCCCGAACCGCATCTGGATCCTTCAGCGCGGCGAGCTGCCCGAGCTGAAACGGCCCGAAGAAGTGCCATACCCGGCGGTCGGACCCAGCATCTCGTTTCCCGTCTCGCAGACGCCCTGGCGAAACGCATCGGTTGGCCCGGTGACGAGCCGCGGCAACACCGGAAGCGACGGCTGGAACGGGTGGCAAGGAAAGATGGGCGTTGACGCGCGGTGGGAGCATTGCCTCTTCACGGTTGACGCCGAGGGCAACATCACGGCCGTCTTTCCCGAATGGGACGAGAAGTTCCGGCGCCCGCACTCGGTGGCGATCAATCCGTACGACGCGGAAAAACACATCTGGGTCGTCGACGACCGGATGCATGCCGTCTACAAGTTCTCGAATGACGGCAAGCAACTGCTGCAGACGCTGGGCATCCCCGGCGAGTCAGGCAACGACGACAAGCACTTCAACCGGCCGACCTTTCTTGCATGGCTCCCCGACGGCACGATGTACGTCTCGGACGGCTATGCGAACACGCGCGTCGTGAAGTTCGACAGGGACGGCAAGTACCTGCTGGCGTGGGGAGAGAAGGGCAATCCTCCGAACGATACGAGGCCGAGCACCTTCGACGCGGTGCACGGCGTGCAGGTCGATCCGGATACGCGGCGCGTGTACGTCACCGACCGATCGAGCCACCGCATCCAGACGTTCGACGAAAACGGCAAGTTCCTCGATCAGTTCAGCACGGGCGCGCCCTCGACGCCGCAGATGCTGCTCATGACGGCCGACAAGCACCTGTGGGTGGCCGATAACAACACGTCGAAGATCATCAAGTACGACCTGGATGGTCACTACCTCTACTCGTGGGGCAGCGGCGGCGATGCGCCGGGCGCCATGTGGAACGTCCACGGGATGAGCGTCGATCAGGACGGCAACTTCTACATCGCCGAGGTCAACAACGGCCGGGCGCAGAAGTTCCGCCCGCGCGCGGGCGCGAACCCGGCGTTTCTGGTGGGACAGCCGATCCGTTCGGCCTGGTAAAAAGCGCGGACTGCCTGCCCCGAGCGGAGTCGAGGGGTAAAGGTCCGCGCCGCATCCTCAAACGCATCAGCGGTTTAGCGGTTATAATGGCCGGAGAACGATCGTGTCATTCGACGATCAGATCCGCCAAGCCCTCGACCGCGCCCTGACCGGCGCCCGCACGCACCTCGAGTCAGACCTGCGTGCGCTGGCGCAGGATATCGTTCGCGCGGCGGCCGATGAACGCGCGAAGGCTGTCGCCCAGGCAGCCGAAGCCGCTTCGACCGACGTCCGCCGCCACGCCCAGGCGCAGCTCGCCCAGTTGCGCGAGGGTGCCCAGAAGCACTCAGACGAGCTCCGCCGCGCCGCCGACATTCAAATCACGGAGCTCAAGAAAGTGCTGGATGAGTCGCAACGCTCCAGCGCGCAGCGGCTCGCGAAAGTGCAGGGCGATTCGCAGGCCGAAGTAGACCGGGTGCGCCGCGATGCGCAGCTCGCACTCACCGAGGCGCAGCGGACGCTGGAATCCCGTGTCGCGGAGCTTCGCGACGAAATCGAGCGCGTGAAGATGGCCTCTGTCGCCGAAGCCGAGGAGGCCGTCGTCGCACAGCTTGCCGCCGCCGCCTCCAACACCGAGCGCCGACAGGCCGGGGCAGTCGAGGGCGCGAAAACCGACGCGCAGCAGGCGGCGCTCGCCCACGCCGCCCGGTTCGCGGATGCGATTCGATCCCTCGACGAAGCACGGGCGCTCGGCGACGTGCTCGAGACGCTCGCGGAATGCGCGGCTCGCGAGGTCGATCGCGCCGCCGTGCTGCTCGTGAAGGGCGATCGCCTCACGGGGTGGCGGCTTGCGGGGTTTGGCCCGTCCGCTCCTGCGGCGAAGTCGATCGATCTCTCTCTCGACGAGGCCGGCCTGCCAGGTGCGGTCGTCCGCACCGGCATCGTGGTCTCGCGCCCCGTGGTCGAACCCGGGCCGTCGCAGGCTCGTCAACCGGCGCTCCCTCCGTTTGCCCAGGATGCCGGCGCACGCCACGCCCTCGCGCTGCCGGTCACGGTTGGCGGCGTCGTGGTGGCGGTGCTCTACGGCGATGCGCCTCGACTCGACCGGCCGTCCGACTCGAGCCGCTGGCCTGCGATGCTCGACGTGCTCGCGCGGCACGCGAGCCGCGTGCTCGAGGCGATGACGGTGCAGCAGGCCTCCGGCCTGTCGCTGCCGCGCCCGGTCGCGCGAGGGACGCATGCATCGCTGCCAGGCCCGCTCGAACAGGCGGGTCCGGCCGGCGACGAGGATGCCGCTCGCCGCTATGCTCGTCTGCTGCTGTCGGAGATTCGGATGTACAACGAGCCGTCGATCGACGCCGGCCGCCGGTCGCGCGATCTGCTGGCGCGGCTCGGGGGGGAAATCGATCGGGCGCGCCAACTGTATGAAGCCCGCGTGCCATCGAGCGTGATCGCACGCGCGGACGTCTTCGACCAGGAACTCGTGCGGACGCTGGCAGACGGCGATCGAACCTTGCTCGGGGGCGTCCAGTGATGCGCCCGCCTTCGCGCCCGCCTTCGCTCGCTGCGCGAGCTACGGCGCGGCAAGCACTTATCCTGCTCGCCGTCACCTTCTGCATCGGCGCAGCCTCCGGACATCCGATCCTCGCGCAGGTCCGTGCCGTGGGCACGAACCTCACGACGACGTCGCACGCGCCCCTGCCGAGCCATCCTTCCCTCTACTGGCTCGTGCCTGACACGTCGCTGATCCGCTCATCGGCGGGAGCGCAGGTACGGGATTCGGCCGCGTCGCGGCTTGCCCGCGGCGCCGCGCTCATTGCCCAGGGCGACTACGCGGCCGGCCTGCCGCTTGTCACCAATGCCGATCTGAGCGGAACACCGCTCGCGCAGTACGGCCGCTATTACGCAGGGGTCGCGCTCTTCAACCTCCGGCGGATGGGTGAGGCCGACGCGGTGTTGACGGCCGTCGTCGATGCCGAGCCCCGGGGATATCTCGAGGAGGCCGCGGTCCTGCGTCTGGCCGACACCGTGCTCGCGCGCGACGAGCCGAAGCGCGCCGTCGATCTGCTCGACGACCTCGCGGACGAGAAACTCATGTCGCCGGAGGAGGTGACGCTTCGCCTTGGCCTCGCGAGGGAAGCCGCGGGCAATCGCGCCAAGGCGCTCGAGGCCTTTCGCCGCGTCTACTACGAATTTCCCATGAGTACGCAGGCCGCCGACGCGCAATCGGGCATCGAGCGTCTGCAGACGGCCGACCTCGTGCCGCCCGATCTGTTCACGCTGGAGCTGACGCGGGCGGAGCGGTTGTTCACGGCGCGACGCTGGGCGCAGGCGCGCGCCGGCTTTGCCTCGCTGGCCCGGGTGGCGGTGAAGGACGACAAGGAGCTCGTCGCGCTCCGCCTGGCGGAATGCGATTACTACCTCGGCCGCCATCGCGCGGCGAGAGAGGCGCTGCGGCCGTTCATCGACGAATCGTCCCGCGAGGCCGAGGCGCGCTTCTTTCACCTGACCGCCACGCGGGCGCTGGGCGAGGTCGGCACCTATGTGTCGCTCGCTCGCGGGCTGCTGTCCGATCATCCCGATGGATCGTGGGCCGAGGAGACGCTCAACAACCTCGCCTCGCACTACGTCATCGTGGACGATGATGCCGCGGCGGATGAGGTGTTCCGGGAGCTGTATCGGCGCTTTCCCGAAGGGCGGTACGCGGAACGCGCCGCCTGGAAGATCGGCTGGCGGGCGTACAAGCATGGCCGCTTCGCCGAGACGGCGACGTTGTTCGAAGCGGCGTCGGCCGCCTACCCGCGCGCGGACTATCGGCCGTCATGGCTCTACTGGTCGGCGCGGGCCCGGGATCAGATGGGGGAGCCGCAGGTCGCCAGCACCAGGTACCAGATCCTCGCCAGCGATTATCTGAACTCGTATTACGGGCGCCTGGCGTCGCGCATCCTCGAGTCGCGCCGTGAGCCTGCCGTGCTGCAGATCGTGCGCACGGCGCCGGCGGCTCCGATGCCGCTGCCGCTCGTGCCGAACGATCCCACGATCAGGGCGCTGGTCGCGGCGGAGATGTACCAGGATGCGTTGAACGAAGTGCAGTACGCCCAGCGGGTGTGGGGCGACTCACCCGCGCTGCAGGCGACCACCGCCTGGATTCGTCACCAACGCGCGCTCCAGGAAGAATCCTCCGACCGCTTCGCCGATCTCCGCGGAGCGATCACCATCATGCGCCGCGCCTATCCGCAGTTTCTGGCCGCGGGAGGCGAGAACCTGCCGCCGGATATCCTGCGTATCATTTTCCCGCTCGACTACTGGCCGCTGATCAAGAAGTACTCGGATGCGCACGGGTTGGATCCGTACCTGATGACCGCGCTGATCGCGCAGGAATCGACGTTCACGCCAGACGTGCGCTCCGCCGCCAATGCCGTCGGGCTGATGCAGCTCATTCCAGGCACCGCACGCCGGTATGCGCGGAAGGTGGGCATCCGCTACTCGGCCGCCACCCTCACGCAGCCCGAGGCGAACGTGCGCATGGGGATGACCTACTTCAGGGATCTGGTCAACCGGTTTGGCGGCGCCCATTTCGCGCTTGCGAGCTACAACGCCGGCGAGAGCCGCATCGCACGGTGGATTGCCGATAGTCCCGGGCTCGCGCAGGACGAGTTCATCGACGACATTCCGTTTCCGGAAACACAGAACTACGTGAAGCGGATCCTCGGTACCGCCGAAGACTACCGCCGGCTCTACGGCGGCGGCGTCCTCCAGCCCGGTCTCAGCGCCCCGCCCCCCGCGGCGAAGGCCGCCCCTGCGCGACCAGCGCCCGTGCGCAAGGCTCCCGCGCGAAAAGCGCCTGCTCCTCCGGCTCGCCCTCGCCGCTGATCGATGGGCGATCTCCTCGAGTTAACCGGCCGCGCGGAAGCGACCCACTTCTGGTTTCGCGGTTTTCGCGCGTTCGTGGCCCCGATCCTCGAGGAGGTCGCCGCAGGCCGGCGCGATCTGCGGCTGATCGACTGTGGCTGCGGCACCGGCAACAATCTGTCGCTCCTCGAGCCGCACGGGCAGACGTTTGGATTCGATCTGACCCGGGAGGGCGCCCACCGGGCGCTGCGCACCGGGCGGCCCGCCGTTCAAGCCGACATCGAGCGCATTCCCTATCGATCCGACACCTTCGACATCGCGACGTCGTTCGACGTGCTGCAGAGCGTGCCTGACGACCGCGCTGCCTTGCGCGAGATGGCCAGGATATTGAAGCCTGGTGGATACGCCGTGCTGAACGTCAGCGCGCTCGAATTCCTGCGCGCCGATCATGCGGAGGTGTGGAGCGAGCTGCGCCGCTACACGCCGGCCAGCGCGGGCCGGCTCGTTGCCGACTCCGGCCTTCAGGTGGTGCGGATCTCCTTCGTCTTCGCGTCGCTCTTTCCGATCATGCTGAGCGTGCGCATGTGGCAGAAGATGCTGCGGCCGTTCCGCGAGCCGCGGGGGGATTCCGAGCTCGAGGTGCCCCCGGCACCGATCAATGCGGCGCTGACCTGGCTGGTGGAACGGGAAGCGGCGCTCTCGCGCCGCCTCCCGATGCCGATTGGCAGTTCCGTGCTGATTGTGGCGAGAAAGCCTAGAACTTCAGGATGAGGCCGGCGTACGGGCCCTGCATCTTCAGGTCGCCTGAGTCCTCGTCAACCAGGTAGTCCACGGTCACCGAGCGGTACCCGCCCTGCGCGCCGATGTGCTTGCCGAAGGTGACGAAGGCGTTGACGTCGAAGTCGTAGAACTTGGCGTTGAATTCATCGCGGTCGATTTTCAAGGCGGTGAACTCGGCCGAGATGGCCACATTCGGCGTGACATACCCGCGTCCGATGGCGCCAATGGTGGGCACCGGCGCCTTCTGCTCGGTCGTCGACGCGCGCGCGAGCGCGGGGCTGTCGATCGTCGCGGTGACTTTGTTGTACTTCAGGTCCGCGATGACGCCGAAGAAGCCCCTGTCCATGGAGACGAAGTCCCATTCATACCCGACGCGCCACAGGTCCCACTTGATGTCGGCGGTGGCGGGGGCGCCGACCGTAAACGTGATGCCTTCAAGGGTGATGGCGCGCGTGATCGTCGTGGACGCCTCGTACCTGATCGGCACGTAGCCGAAGCGGAGCTTGTGCTTGCGGCCAAGCGATCCGCGAAACTCGGGGAACCACTCGTCCTCGAGGCTGAACTCGGTGACGAAATCAATCTCGTTGATCCCGACGTTGGCGGCGCCGGGCGTGGCGATCACGAGTTCGGGGGTCGGCTTCCAGTAGAGCACACTGATTTCGCCGACGGTGTCGTTCTGCGCCTCGGCGCGTGACGTGAAGAGCGTGAAAGCGGTAAAGCACATGGCAATAGCAACGAGTCGGATTCGCATGCGTCAATTATCGGCTAGATGAGGGGCACTCGATATACTCAATCGATGTCGCCGGCCCATCGCCGCCTCCTGGGCTACCTCTTCCGGTATCGCCGCGCCTTCTTCACCGGCTTCCTGTGTGTCATCGCGACGACGACGATCTCGCTGGCGGGTCCGTGGATCCTGAAATACGCCATCGACGACCTGTCGGCGGGCGTGACGCTGGCGAAAGTCCGCCTGTATGCCGCGGGGCTGCTGGCGCTTGCGGCGGCAGGCGGCGTCTTCCGCTTTCTGATGCGCCGCATCATCATCGGGGCGTCGCGCGACATCGAGTACGACCTGCGCAACGACTTCTTTGCGCACCTGCAGCGGCTCGACCTCGCGTACTTCCAGCGCCACCGCACGGGCGACCTGATGTCGCGGGCCACCAACGACCTCGGCGCCGTGCGGATGATGATCGGTCCGGCGGTGATGTACACGGCGACGACCGGGCTGACCTTCGCCGTCGCCATCGTCCTGATGATGTCGCTCGACCGCCGGCTGACGCTGCTGGCGCTCATCCCGCTGCCGCTGGTGTCGATCTTCGTCTGGTATTTCGGCAACGTCATCCACCGCCGGTTCGAGCGGATCCAGGAGCAGTTGTCCGAGATCAGCGCCGTCACGCAGGAGTCGCTGTCTGGCGTCCGCGTGGTGCGTGCGTACCGGCAGGAGGGGTTCGAGATCGAGCGCTTCCGCCTCGCCAACGAAGAGTACGTCGCCAGGAACCGCGGTCTGATTCGCGTGCAGGGCATCTATTACCCGAGCATGGGATTCCTGATGGGGCTCGGCGCACTGACCGTTATCTGGCTCGGCAGCCGCGAGGTGGTGGCGGGCCGCATGACCGTGGGGGAGCTGGTGGCCTTCAATGCCTACCTGATGATGCTGTCGTGGCCGATGATCGCATTCGGCTGGGTCACCAACCTGATTCAGCGAGGCATGGCGTCGTGGAAGCGGATGCTCGAGGTGTTCGACGCGGAGCCGACGGTGGCGGACCGTAAAGGTCCGCCCCGCATATCTGCTGAGAAGCGTGACCTCACTGACAAGGGCGGCGCCAACCTTCCCGAAGAGAGCGGCGCGGACCTTTACGGTCCGCGGATCGAGTTCCGGAATCTCACCTTTGCTTACGGCGACCGAGTGATCCTGCGCGACGTATCGGCGGTGCTCCCCGCGGGCACGACCACGGCCATCGTCGGGGCGACCGGAGCGGGTAAGTCCACCTTGCTGAACCTGTTGCCCCGCTTGCAGGACCCGCCACCCGGCACCGTGTTCATCGACGGCGTCGACGTGCGGGACATTCCGCTCAGCGAGCTTCGCGCGGCGATCGGGTTTGTGCCGCAGGAGCCCTTTCTGTTCAGCGCCACGCTGGCGCAGAACATCGCGTTCGGCGCGCGCGGCGAGCAGGATCATCCAGGTCGCATCGGCCAGGCAGCGACCACGGCCCGTCTCGACAAGGACATCGCGGAGTTTCCTCGAGGCTACGACACGATGATCGGCGAGCGCGGGATCACCCTCTCGGGCGGTCAGAAGCAGCGGACCGCCATTGCCCGCGCGCTCATCGTCGATCCGAAGATCCTGGTGCTCGACGACGCGCTCTCGGCCGTCGATACCTACACGGAAGAGGAGATCCTCGCGCGGCTTGGCGGCGTGATGAGGGAGCGCACCTCGATCATCGTCTCGCACCGCGTCTCGACGGTGCGCGGCGCCGACCAGATCCTGGTGCTCGATGGCGGCCGGATTGCCGAGCGCGGCACCCACGACGAGCTCGTCTCTCGCAACGGGCTCTACGCCGAGCTCTATCGCCAGCAGCTCCTCGAGGAGGAGCTGGCGGCCTCCTGACCGTGGCGGCACACGACGAAGACGTCCTCGGCAAGGCGTACGACGCGCGGTTGATGCGGCGGCTGCTGACCTACCTGCGGCCGTACCGGCCCCAGGTTGCGCTGGCGATCGCGGCGATCATCGGCCACTCGCTCCTCGAGCTCGCGCCCCCGTACCTGACCATGCTGGTCATCGATCGCTACATCCCCGCGCGCGATCTCTCCGGCCTCGGCACGATTGCGGTCTTCTTCTTCCTGACGCTCGCCGGCTCGTTCGCGCTCGAGTATCTGCAGACCTGGACGATGCTGATGACCGGGCAGCGGATCATGTTCGACCTGCGGATGCAGATGTACCGGCACCTGCAGCGGCTGGATCTCCGGTTCTACGATCGAAATCCCGTCGGACGGCTGATGACGCGCGTCACGACCGATGTCGACGTGCTCAACGAGCTGTTTACCTCGGGCGTGGTCTCGGTCTTCGGCGACGTGTTCACGCTCATCGGGATCATGGCGGTGCTGGTCTGGATGGACTGGCGCCTGGCGATCGTCGCCTTCTCGGTGCTGCCGCTGATTGCGTTGATCACGCAGTGGTTCCGCTCGCACGTGCGCGAGTCGTACCGCACCGTCCGCACGTGGATCGCCCGCATCAACGCGTTCCTGCAGGAACGGATCACGGGCATGTCGACCGTGCAACTCTTTCGGCGCGAAGCGCGCGACTTCGCCGCCTTCGACGAGATCGACCGGAAGCACCGGGATGCAAACGTCGAATCGATCTTCTACTACGCCGTCTTCTATCCGGCGATCGAGTTTGTCAGCGCCATCGCGGCGTCGCTCATCATCTGGGTTGGCGGCGGATGGGCGGCCGAGGGCACGCTGACGCTCGGATCGCTCGTCGCGTTCCTGCAGTATTCGCAGCGGTTCTTCCGGCCCATCAGCGACATGTCGGAGAAGTTCAACATTCTCCAGGGCGCCATGGCCTCGTCGGAGCGGATCTTCGCGCTGCTCGACACGCCAGTGTCGATTCGCGGACCTCAACCCCTCGACAAGCTCGGGGTTGCCCCGAGCGGAGTCGAGGGGCAAGGGTCCGCGCCGCATCAGGCAGGGGAATCGACCGCGGGCGCCGCCATCGCCTTCGAGCACGTGTCGTTTGCCTACGTCGAAGGCGAGCCGGTGCTCAAGGACGTCTCATTCCGCATCGAGCCGGGCCAGCGCGTCGCGATCGTCGGTGCGACCGGCTCTGGCAAGACGACGATCGTCAGCCTCCTGTTGCGGTTCTATGACGTGCGCGAGGGCCGCATCACGATCGGTGGCGTGGACATTCGCGAGATGGACCCGGCGTCGCTGCGAAGCCTGTGTGCGCTCGTGCTGCAGGACGTTCACCTGTTTTCGGGAACCATCGCCGGCAACATCCGGCTCGGCCGGGAGGCGATCACCGACGATGCCGTGCGGCGCGCCGTCGAGGCGGTGCACGCCGACGCCTTCATCGACCGGCTGCCCCTCGGACTTCAGACCCCGGTCGCCGAGCGCGGAGCGACGCTGTCGGTGGGCCAGAAGCAACTGCTGTCGTTTGCCAGGGCCCTGGCGTTCGATCCGCGTGTCCTCATCCTTGATGAGGCCACGTCGAGCGTCGACACCGAGACCGAGCTGTTGATCCGCGACGCGCTCAAGGTGGTGATGCTCGGTCGGACAACGTTGGCAATCGCGCACCGCCTGTCGACGATCCAGGACATGGACCGTATCCTCGTGCTGCACAAGGGACAGTTGCGTGAGTCGGGAACGCATCAGGAACTGCTCGCCCAGCGCGGCATCTACCACCGGCTCTACCAGCTTCAATTCAAGGACGACGCGGCCCAGTCGCCTCGAGTGCGCCCGGTTGGCTGAATGAACAACGCCAGGGGGGTACGTAGTGTCCGCCTTCAGGCGGACCTCTGATCTCGGCCTGGTAATCGCGGTCCGGCTGAAGCCGGACACTACGTACAAATGGGAAACGGTCTAGCGGTCTTCGGACACCGGTGCGGGTGGCAACGGTGTGACGGTGCTCGGTGCGACGGTGCCTGGTGTGACGGTGCCTGGTGTGACGGTGCCTGGTGTGACGGTGCCTGGTGTGACGGTGCCTGGTGTGACGGTGCCTGGTGCGACGGTGCCCGTGATCGCGTCCGTTGCGCCGTCTTGCGCGGACGGGCTGTCCTGCAACGTCGCGCCACCGTTCACCAGCGGATCGGTCTGACTCGTGTCCCGCGGCGGGGCGGCTGGCACCGCGTTTCGCGCGGCTTCGCGCCTGCGGAACAGGCGGTCGATCAGGCTGGGAGAGCTGTTTTCGGGACTCCATCCGAGACGCAGCACGGTAATCTGCACCTGCTTACGCCCAAACGCCAGCGCCTCGTGGCAACTCCACATGTAGACGTCGAGAATACGGCCCTGCACCTTTGGACCGGTGTCCATGATTGTGTAGACGCCGTTGTACTTCGTCTCGTCGGTGGTGATGTTGACCACGCTGCCGACGGGGAGAATGGTGGGATCGGAAGCGGCGATGCCCGTGCGCACGCCCACGCCCGACGCCGTCGTCGTCCCCTTGCAATACGCGGTCGCGCTGAACGTGAGCCGCGAGCCTGCCGCGGGCGCCGTCGGATCGATGGCTCCCTGGCGCGCGGCGTCGCGCGAATCCATCGTCGTGACTTCGTACAGCAGTACGAACGTCACTATCGCGACGATGGTCGCCAGGAGCTTCCGCCAGAGCGATCGGGAGATGATTCGCTTCATCGAAAATGCTCGAACCCATCGGGCAGTGTCCGGTCACCGCCTGGTGTCCGGACGACGAACCGCCGGTCCTTTGTCACCACCCCTATCCTGGTAATCGGCAGATCGGCCACATCCCGTTGCACCCCACGCAACCGTCCCCGCCAGGAGGGGCGAAGGGTGAAAAACAGCTCGTAATCGTCGCCCCCGGCCACCGCCGCGGCCACCGGGTCGCGGCCATGGGCCTCGTACCAGCGCCGCGCCTGGTCCGCGATCGGCAGCGCCCCGGCATCCAGAACCATCCCGACACCGGACGCCTCGCCGATCTGCCGCACACCGTCGGCAAGCCCGTCGCTCAGGTCCATGCAGGCGGACGCGGCCCGGTTGCGCCCGAGCAGCAGTCCGGCGCGCACGCGCGGCTCCGGGCGAAGAAACCGCTGCTCGCACGCATTCACATCTCCATCATGCGGGGCGTGTCCAGCCTGCCGCGCCGAAGCCGCAGGCGAAGGCTGGGGCCCGCCAGCGTCCACTCCGCTTCGAGCCTGTAGCGACTTCAGTCCCACGACGGCGTCCCCGATGGTTCCCGTGACGTACACGTCGTCGCCCGGCCGCGCACCGGATCGCGTCAGCACGCGGCGCCTCCGCACGCTGCCGATGGCGGTGACGTCGATCATCATCGGTCCTGGCGACCGCGTGATGTTGCCGCCGATGATGACCACGCGGTGAGCCGCGGCCAGCGCGAGCATGCCGTCCATGACGCCATCGACGACCGCGACGTCGAGCGTGCCTGGCAGCGCCAGCGAGAGCAGCGCCGCACGGGGCTGCGCGCCCATCGCCGCGAGGTCGCTCAGGTTGACCGCAAGCGCCCGGTGCCCGATCGCGTCGGGCGGCACGAAGCGCCGGTCGAAATGCACGTCCTCGATCTGCGCGTCGGTCGTCAGGACGTCGTCTTCGCCGCGCTGGGGCGCGATGACCGCGGCGTCGTCGCCCGGTCCCACGATGACCCAGGGGGCCGTGGCCAGGCGCGTCGTGATGCGTTCGATTAGCGCGCGCTCGCCAAGGTCTGAAACTGTATGCACGTCGTGAATGGGGAGGTGGGGAAGAGAAGCCCCGCTTTGCCGTGTGGGGAGGTCGAGTGAACCTGCTAAAGCAGGTGGAGCCGCTTTTGTCAGTCGCGTTTCAGGCTTCCTCAGAACAGAGGCATGCACACCACGCAACCTCGCGGCTCGCTTGGGTTAAACATCGGCTCAGACGAGCCTCCGAAAACCATCACGAGCAAAGCAGGAGCTTCGAGGATCTTAGTCTGGGGATTGAGGTCGGTCAAGGACCGATAAGTGCTTGCTAACCAGCGACTTGCGTGAGAGCGTCGTCGACGAGCTGCTCCAGCCGGAGCGCCCGCTCGTTGAGCTCCCCGTGGGCCGAGGATGATTGCTGCCGGGCGCGAAAGCATTCGTCCGCCAGATTGAGCGCGACGAGCACGGCGAGGCCCATCATGTCGCTGGCCGGGGCCGAGTCGGTGGCCACCCGCATCTTCCGATCGACGTAGGCGGCAAGCTCGATGACGTAGGCGGGCTCGAGGCCGCTTCGAATTGGATACCGTTGTCCCGCGATCTCGACCGTGACGACCGCGTTCTGGCTCACAAGGATTCCAACTGCGAGAGCATGTCGGCGACGCGCGTACGGATCACGTTGCGCTCATCGCGCAGCGCGGAAAGCTCGGCGCTCGTGCCGTCGGCGTCGGCCAGCCGCGCGCGCAGCGTGTCGATCTCCTGCACGAGCCGGGCGTTGTCATCGGCGGCCTTGTCCTGTTCGGCGCGCAGCCCTGTCACCATCTCGACGAGTAGCTTGATCTTTTCTTCGAGCCGATCGATCGGCTCGAGATCGGTCGCCTGTGCCACCGCCTGCTTTGCCATCCGCTCTTGCCTCTGTAAGGGAAACACTGCCGCCGAAATGGTAACACGAGGAAACTATCTCTGGACGGCTCCGTGCGAGGTCTTCAGGGTGTCGAGTACGGCGTCCATCGCGGCTTGAACTTCTGCGTCCGTGAGAGTTCTGTCAGATGACCGGAAGGTGAGGCGGAGCGACAGGCTCACTTTGTCATCGGGAATGCCCTTGCCCTGGTAGCGATCGAACTCGCGCACGCGCACCAGCGTCGCCGGCGCGGCGGCTCGGATCGTCGCCCGAACGTCGGCGGCCGGCAGGGTGTCGTCGAGCAAAACCGAAATGTCGCGGGTGACCGACGGATAGCGCGGCAGCGGCTCCACGCGCACGTGGCGCGAACCGGCCGCGGCTTCGAGCGCATCGAGGTCGATCTCCGCCACGTACACCGCCTCGCCGTGCGGCAGGCCGTGGGTGTCGGCGATCGCGGGTGCGAGCTGGCCGACGACGCCGACGCGCGTGCCATCGGAGACGAGGGCCGCGGTACGGCCCGGGACGAGCCACTTCTCGCGGTGCGGTTCCGTCCGGGGTTCCACGAGGACCGCTTCGCAGATCCGCTCGGCCACGCCCTTGATGTCGAAGAAATCGACCTCGCGTGAGCCGCCACTCCAGTGATCGCCGCCCGCCACACCCGTCCAGGCGCAGGCGACCGCGCGCCGCTCGCCGGCGGAGCGCGAAAAGCGGTTGCCGATCTCGAACAGCCGTACGTCGCGCTGCTCACGCCGGCGATTGTGCGAGACCGCGTCGACGAGGCCCGGCAAGGCAGACGGCCGCAGCACGGCGAAATTCTCCGAGAGCGGGTTGGCAATCGGCACGAGATCGCCGTCGGCCGCGAACAACGCGGCCGACGCTTCGCCGATGAACCCGAACGTCACGGCCTCCGAGAATCCCGCGGCGGTGAGCACGGTGCGGAGCTGACGCGCCCGCATGATTCGTGGATCGACGGGAGGCGGCGCGGAGGTCAGGGCGGGGAATGTCACGGGGAGGCGGTCGAATCCGTAATGCCGCGCGACTTCCTCGATCAGATCCACTTCGCGCAGGCAATCGACGCGCCGCGTCGGCACCGTGACGTCCCATCCTTCCGTGCCGGCGCTTGCCCCGAGCGCAGTCGAGGGGCCTGCCCCGAGCGCAGTCGAGGGGCCTGCCCCGAGCGCAGTCGAGGGGGCATGCAGCGCGAAGCCGAGGCTTTCGAGGATGCGGCGGACGTCGGCGTCGGGGATCGCCGTGCCCAGCAGGCGCTGGATCCTGTCGCGCCGCAGCCGGAGCAGCGTGGGCTCGGCGTGCACCGGGTGTCGATCGACGACCGTGCCGCGCGCGCGGCCGGCACCGATCGTCTCGAGCAGCGCGCACGCGCGCTGCATCGCGGTGACCGCCAGGCGGGGATCCGCGCCCCGCTCGAACCGGATGCTGGCTTCGGTCTTCAGTCCGAGCGCCTTGCTCGTGCGGCGCACCGACAACGGGTTGAAATAGGCGCTTTCGAAAACGATCGCCGTTGTCGTGCCGGTGACTTCGGTGTCGGCGCCGCCCATGACTCCCGCCACAGCGACCGCGCGCTGTGCGTCGGCGATGACCAGCATCTCCGGAAAGAGCTCACGGACCTGGCCGTCGAGTGTCCGCAGCTTCTCGCCAGGGGCGGCGGTGCGGACGCGAATCTGCGCGCCGCCAATCGTCGCGAGATCGAACGCGTGCATCGGGTGGCCGAGCTCGATCAACACGTAGTTCGTGATGTCGACGATGTTGCTGATCGGGCGGATGCCGGCGGCACTCAGGCGCTCCTGCATCCAGGCGGGTGACGGGCCGACGGTGACATCTGCCACGGCGCCGGCGTACCGCGCGCAGAGGTCGGAGCGTTCGATGACGACGTCGACGTCCGATGTCTCGACAGACTTCAGCGAGGACAAGGCCAGCGTGTCTGCGCCGACGACGGGGCGGCGAATCTGCAGTCCGTACGCGGTGGCGATTTCGCGCGCCATGCCCATGACGGACATGCAGTCAGGGCGGTTGGCCGTGATTTCAAAATCAAGCACGGCGTCGTCGGCGCCAACGCTTTCGATGCCCTCGACGGCAAACCCTCGCACCGACATCGTGCGCGCGATCTCCTCAGGCGTGCCTGGCACGTCGACGAAGTCGCGCAGCCACGAGACCAGGATTCTCATGGCGTGTGCCCGCAGCGGGAGCTGGAGGGAGCCGCTCTTCTCATAACGGAAACTGTTCGAGGAAGCGGAGATCGTTCTCGTAGAACAGGCGGATGTCGTCGACGCCGTACTTGAGCATGGCGACGCGCTCCATGCCGAGGCCGAACGCGAATCCGGTGACCGTATCGGGGTCGTAGCCGACCGCCTCGAAGACTGCCGGGTGCACCATGCCGCTGCCGAGGATCTCGAGCCATCCCGTCTGCTTGCACGTGCCGCATCCGGCGCCGTGGCAGTTCTGGCAACTGACGTCCACCTCGGCGCTCGGCTCCGTGTACGGGAAGAAGCTGGGTCGCAGGCGCACCTTCACGTCGCCGAACAGCTCGTGCATCATCGCTTCGAGCGTCCCCTTGAGATCGGCCAGCGTGATCCCTTCGCCGACGACGAGCCCCTCGACCTGCTGGAACATCGGCGTGTGGCTGAGGTCGAGGTTGTCGCGGCGGTACACGCGGCCCGGGACGATGATGCGCACGGGCGGCTTGTAGGTCTTCATGTAGCGGATCTGCATCGCCGAGGTGTGCGTGCGAAGCAGCGTGGCCGCGCGCACCTGCGCTTCGGGAACCGCGCCCTTGTGAGCGCCCCAGGTGCCGCCGACGACAGGCGCGCCGAGGTAGAGCGTGTCCTGCATGTCACGCGCGGGATGGTCCTGCGGCATGTTGAGCGCTTCGAAGTTGTGATAATCGTCTTCGACCTCAGGGCCTTCGAGGATCTCGTACCCCATGCGGGTGAAGATGTCCTCGACCTGCTGCCGTACGCGCATCAGCGGATGGATGCGGCCGATCGGGAGCTCGCGCCCTGGCAGGGTGACGTCGACGGCGCCGGCGGGAGGCCGGGTTGACTCGAGGGCGGTGCGTGTCTCGGCGAGCCCCGTTTCGATCTCGGTCTTCAGCGCGTTGACGAGCTGGCCGAACTCGCGCTTCGCGTCGGGCGGAAGCGTCGCCAGGTTCTTGAGGAGGGCGGTCACCGAGCCGGACTTCCGGCTCAGGAACTCGTCGTTCAGTGTCTTGAGGTCGCGGTCGGTGCGGGCAGCGACGAGCCGCGCGCGAAAATCTGCGCGCAGCGCGTCGATCCCGGATCGGTCGAGGGTGTCAGGCATTCGCCTGGGCAGGAAGCGCGGCCTTGGCCTGCGCCGCCACC
>CANIBQ010000098.1 GCA_947465645.1 Acidobacteriota bacterium
CTATGGATGGCTGGCTCGGCGTACTGATCATGCTCGTGCTCGGCGTCGGGTTCGCCGCGGTCATGATCGGGCTGTCGGTGATGCTCGGGCCGAAGAATCCCACGCCTGAAAAGCTGGCGCCCTACGAATGCGGGATGCCGGCGGTGGGCGATGCGCGCGAGCGCCACTCGGTGAAGTTCTACCTGGTGGCGATGATCTTCCTGCTCTTCGACATCGAGATCGCGTTTCTCTATCCGTGGGCGGTGGCCCTGCGCGACCTCGGGTGGCCCGGGCTGTTCCAGATCGTCACCTTCTTCATGATCCTGTCGGTGGGATACCTGTACGTCTGGCGCAAGGGTGCGCTCGACTGGGCCCCGGCGGCGCGTGCGCGCCGCCAACATTCGCGGAAAGCTGCCTGAGCGGCGTATGGCTGACTACGATCCCGACCTGCCGATCCTGACCACCACCGTCGACAAGATGGTCCAGTGGGCGCGCAAGTCGGCGATCTGGCCGGTGCAGTTCGGCCTGGCCTGCTGCGCGATCGAGATGATGGCGATGGCGGCGAGCCGCTACGACATCGCGCGGTTCGGCGCCGAGGTGTTCCGCGGCTCACCACGGCAGTCCGACCTGATGATCGTCGCCGGGCGGCTGTCGCGGAAGATGGCGCCGGCGATGCGTCGCATCTACGACCAGATGCCGGAGCCGAAGTGGGTCATCTCGATGGGCGCGTGCGCCTCGGTCGGCGGCGTCTTCGACAACTACGCCATCGTCCAGGGCGTGGATCAGATCGTTCCGGTCGATGTGTTCGTTCCCGGGTGTCCTCCGCGGCCGGAGTCGCTCATCTACGGCATCGTGCAGCTCCAGCAGAAGATCGCCAGACAAAAAGCATAGCCCGCACATGAACGCTGCTGCGATTATCGACGGTCTTAGGCCACTCGTGCCCGGCGCCTCCTACGAGGCGGGGGCCAGCATCGACTTTGCCACCATCTACGTTCCCGCCGATCGGCTCGTGGCCACCTGCCTGGTGCTGCTCGAGACGCCGTCGCTGCGGTTCAACGTGCTCACGGAAATCACCGCGGTTGACTACCTGCCGCGCCAGCCGCGATTCGAGGTCGTCTACCACCTGCTGTCGATTCCGCATCGCCGGCGGCTGCGGCTGAAGGTACGCGTGCCGGTCGACGCAAATCTGCCGACGATGCAGGAGGTGTGGCCCGCTGCCGGGTGGCTCGAGCGCGAGGTGTACGACATGTTCGGGATCATTTTCGAAAACCATCCCGACCTGCGGCGCATCCTGATGCCGGACGACTGGGAAGGGCACCCGCAGCGCAAGGATTATCCCGTGCAGATCCGCAAGGCGGCGCAGACCTACGAGCCGCTCGAGATCAGCGAAGCCGAGTTCAAGGCCAACCTCGAACGCGACCGCGTGAAGCGGTCGAGCCATTAACGGCATGGCAGAGCTCCGCACCGAAACGATGACCGTGAACATGGGGCCGCAGCACCCCAGTACTCACGGGGTACTGCGTTTGGTGCTCGAGCTCGACGGCGAGATCATCAGGTCGGCGCGGACGACCGTCGGCTATCTCCATACCGGCATCGAGAAGACCGCCGAGCAGAAGAAGTGGCAGCAGGTGATCCCGCTGGTGGAGCGGATGGATTACCTCGGTGCGCAGTCGAACAGCCTGTCGTTTGCGCTGAGCGTGGAAACGCTGCTCGGTCTCGAGATGCCGCAGCGCGTCAAGGACATCCGGGTGCTCCTCGCCGAGCTGCAGCGCATCGCCAGTCACCTGGTGTGGCTCGGCACGCACGCGATGGAGATCGGCGCGGTGTCGATGCTCTTCTACGCGCTGCGCGAACGCGAGCTGCTCATGAACATCAACGAGCTGATCGCGGGGTTCCGTTTCTTCCCCAGCTACATCCGCGTCGGCGGGCTGCGGGAGGACCTGGCGCGCGGGTTCCACGAAGCCGTCACCGCGTTCCTCGACCGCTTTCCGACCAAGCTCGACGAGTACGAGGGGCTGCTGACCAAGAACGACATGTTCCTGAGGCGCACCGAAGGCGTCGGCGTGCTGTCACAGGCCGACGCGCTGGCCTGGGGGCTGCTCGGTCCGATCGCGCGGGCGTCGGGATCCGACTACGACGTCCGGAAGTACTTCCCGTATCTGAGCTACGACAGCTACGACTTCAACGTCCCGACCGCGACCGAGGGCGACGTCTACGCGCGCTACCGCGTGCGGATCCAGGAAATGCGCGAGAGCGTGAAGATCTGCCGGCAGGCGATCGCGCGCATCACGCCGACCGGCGTCTGGGCGGTGGACGACCCGCGCGTGGTGCCGCCGCCGAAGGACAAGGTCTACGCGGAGATGGAGGCGCTCATCCAGCACTTCCTGATCTACTCGCAGGGATTCACGGTGCCGGCCGGCGACGCGTACGTGCCCGTCGAGGGTCCGCGTGGCGAGCACGGCATCTACGCGGTGTCGGACGGCAGCAATCGTCCATGGCGGATCAAGATGCGCGCGCCGTCCTTCTTCGCCATTCAGGCGCTGCCGAGGCTGATCGAGGGTGGGATGATCGCCGATGTGATCGCGGTGATCGGGTCCAATGACGTCGTGATGGGAGACTGCGACCGGTGAGCTTTCATCCACGGATGGAGTACTCGCCGGCGAAGTTCCACAAGTCGGAACGCGAGCTGGCGGTGCCGGGCGGCGACTTCAAGTACACGCCGGAGAATCAGGCCAGGTTCGACGAGAACGTCACCCACTATCCGCCCGACCAGCGGAAGTCGGCGATTCTCTACGCGCTCTACCTCGCCCAGGGCCAGGAGGGATACCTGACCGCGGCGGCCATGCACCACGTGGCCCAGCAGATCGGGTGCACCGCGGCCGAAGTCGAGGACGTCGTGACGTACTACACGATGTTCTACACCCGGCCGGTCGGCACGTACGTCGTCAATGTGTGCCGTACGCTGTCGTGCGCGCTGCGGGGCGCCGAGCGGGTCACTGAGGAGCTGATCGCGGCGCTCGGAATCAAGCCTGGCGAGACCGATCCGACCGGCACGTTCACCCTCGTGGAAGTCGAGTGTCTCGGCGCCTGCGACCGCGCGCCGGTGGTGATGGTGAATGACGAGTGGCACGAGCGGCTGGCGCCGGAGCAGTCGGCGCAGTTGATCGCGGACATCCGCGCGAAAGGCGTCGCGGCGTTCACCGGTTGTCACCTTCGCAAGGAGAGCAATGAGAGGTAGTTGTCAGTGGCCAGTTGTCAGAGGGCGTCGAGCTGGCTCGATGCGTTCCGACAACCGACAACTGACAACTGACAACTGACCATGGCGTATCAGCCCGTCCTCACGCAGTTCGTCAACGAGCCCGGCTCGTACACCCTCGATTTCTACCTCCAGCGCCAGCGCGGGTATGAAGGACTGCGTAAGGCCCTGGCGCAGAAGCCCGGCGACATCATCGAGCAGGTCAAGGCGTCGGGGCTGCGCGGCCGCGGCGGCGCCGGCTTTCCGACCGGGCTGAAGTGGCAGTTCGTCCTCAAGGACACGCCGAAGCCGAAGTACATCTGTTGCAACGCCGACGAGAGCGAGCCGGGCACGTTCAAGGATCACGTGCTGATGGAGCGCAACCCGCACCTGCTGATCGAGGGATGCGCCATCTCGTGCTACGCGATCGGCGCGAAGGTCGCCTACATCTACATCCGCGGCGAGTTCTTTCACGTGCAGCAGATCCTCGAGGCCGAGATCGCCAAGGCCTACGAGGCCGGGTATCTCGGCAAGAACATCTTTGGCAGCGGCTTCGACTGCGACGTGTACGTCCACCGCGGCGCCGGGGCCTACGAGGCCGGCGAGGAAACCGCGCTGATCGAATCGCTCGAGGGCAAGCGGGCGCAGCCGCGGATCAAGCCGCCGTTTCCCGCGGTGGCCGGTCTGTACCAGTGCCCGACCGCGGTCAACAACGTCGAGACGCTCTGCAACGTCCCGCTCATCGTGATGAACGGGCCGGAGTGGTTCTCGGCGCTCGGCCCCGAGAAGAACGGCGGCCCGAAGCTGTACTGCATCAGCGGCCACGTGAAGAAGCCGGGCGTCTACGAGGCCGCGATGGACACGACCCTTCGCGAGCTGGTCTACGACGAGCGCTTCGCCGGCGGCATGATGGACGAACGCCCGATGAAGGCGATCATCCCCGGCGGGTCGTCGGTGCCGCTGCTGCTGCCCGATCAACTCGACATTCCGGCGAGCTTCGACGGTGTGCAGAAGGCAGGGTCGCTGCTCGGATCGGCCGGACTGATCGTCTTCAACGACTCGGTGTGCGCCGTCTGGCTGGCGATGAACCTGCTGCACTTCTATCGTCACGAATCGTGCGGCAAGTGCACGCCGTGCCGCGAGGGCACCGACTGGCTGCACAAGCTCCTCCAGCGCATCGAACGCGGTGAAGGGCAGCCCAAGGACCTCGACCTGCTCTTCGGCGTCTCGAACAACATCGTCGGCAAGACCCTTTGCGCTTTCGGCGACGCGGCGGCGACGCCCGTGCTGTCGACGATGAAGCTGTTCCGCGACGAGTACGAAGCGCACGTGCGAACCGGAGCGTGCACGCTGCCGGCGCCGTGGCGCGCCCAACACGCCATGGCGGGAGCGCACTAATGGTACGCCGCTCGCAAATTCGACCGGCCGCTCCGCTCCACCCCACCGCGCGCTGCGCGGCGGGGACCCCGGCGTTGTCGGGGCCGGACAATCGCGCTCGGAGGCTGGTTGTGAGTAGTACTCCATCAGTCCGGACGGCCCGTTAGATGGATCTCAGGTTTGCCGTCCAGCTCGGGATCATCGGCCTGACGTTCTTCATGCTGATCAACGCGTCGGCCATCCTGGTGCTGGCCGAGCGGAAGATCATGGGATTCATGCAGCAGCGATACGGCCCGTACCTGGTCGGGCCGCACGGCATGCTGCAGCCGCTCGCGGACATCGTGAAGCTCCTCTTCAAGGAGGAGCTGCGTCCGAAGGCGGCTGACAAGTGGCTCTTCAACCTCGCGCCGATCCTGTCGGTCGCGGCGGCATTCACCGCGTTTGCCACGGTGCCATGGGGCGCCGAGACCACCTTCTTCGGCCTGCTCGACGATCCGGTCAAGCTCGGCGTCGCCGACATGAACGTCGGCGTGCTGGTGATCTTCGCCGTCACGTCGATGGGCGTCTACGGGATCGTCCTGGCGGGATGGGCCTCCAACAGCAAATACTCGCTGCTCGGCGGGTTGCGCGCCTCGGCGCAGATGATCAGCTACGAGCTGTCCTACGCGACCGCGCTGGCGGCGGTGATTCTGCTGGCCGGGTCGCTCTCGGTGCGCGAAGTCGTGGACGCGCAGTCGGGATACTGGTTTGGCTTCATCCCGCGCTGGTACGTCTTCCTGCAGCCGGTCGGATTCATCATCTACGTGATTGCCGGCGTCGCCGAGACCAACCGCGCGCCGTTTGACTTTCCCGAGGCGGAGCAGGAGTTGGTGGCCGGCTACAACACCGAGTACAGCGCCGTCCGCTTCGCGCTCTTCCCGCAGGCCGAGTACATCAACATGGCGACGATGTCGGCGGTCGCCACGGATCTGTACCTGGGGGGGTGGCACGGGCCGTTCCTCGAGCAGTACGGACTCGGCTGGCTGTGGTTTCTCGTCAAGGTGGGGCTCATCCTCTTTACCTATATCTGGGTTCGCTGGACGGTGCCTCGCTATCGCTACGATCAGTTGATGGCGTTCGGCTGGAAGTGGCTGTTTCCGGCGGCGGTCATCAACCTGATCGTCACCGCTGCCCTGGTGCTGTATCTCAATGCCTGACACGCTGATCTTCTACGCGCTGTCGGGGCTGGCGATTGTCGCGTCGGCGCTGGTCATCGGCCAGCGCAACCCGATGTACAGCGTCATGCTGCTCATCGCCTCCTTCGGCGCGCTGGCGGGCCTCTACATCCAGCTCGACGCGCCGTTCGTCGCGGTGGCGCAGATCATCATCTACGCCGGCGCCATCATGGTGCTGTTCCTGTTCGTCGTCATGCTGCTGAACGCGCCGCAGGAAGACGCGGCGGAGTGGGATCGCGCGCATCCGCTGCGGCAGTCTGGCGTCGGGCGCTTCGGCGCGATGCTGGCGCTCCTGCTCGTCGTGCAGCTTGGCTGGGCGCTGCTGCGTGCCAACGACGTCGGCGATCCGGTGGCGGCGCGGGGCGATGCGGCGACGGTGAGCTCGGTGCGCGAAGTCGGGCGCGTGCTCTTCACCGATTACATGTTCGCGTTCGAAGCCACCTCCATCCTGATCCTGGTGGCGATGGTCGGCGCCGTGGTGCTGGCGCGGCAGGAGCGAGGGCAGTGATCCCGCTCGAGCACTACCTCATCGTCTCCGCGATTCTCTTTTCCATCGGCACGGCGGGCGTCTTCCTGCGGAAGAACCTGATCACGATCCTGCTGTCGATCGAGATCATGCTCAACGCCGTCAACCTGACGTTCGTGGCGTTCGGCCGGTCGCACGCCGCCGTGGACGGCCAGATCATCACCTTCTTCGTGATGACCGTCGCGGCCGCCGAGGCGGCCGTCGGCCTCGCGATCATCATCGCGTTGTACCGTCATCGCGAGTCGCTCAACCCGGATGCCTTTACGTCGTTGAAGTGGTGATGCTGGCCCTCATTCCTCTCTTTCCGCTGATCGGCTTCCTGTTCAACGCGTCCTTCGGCCGGCGCGTGTCCAAGACCGTGTCTGGGGGTGCTGCGTCGCTGGTGATGCTGGCGTCGTGTGCCGTCGCGGCGATGAGCGTCTGGCAGCTCGCCGGGCTGCCGGCGGAGGAGCGGGTCATCGATCAGACGCTCTACACGTGGATCGCGTCCGGCGACTTCGTCCTCGATTTGACGCTGCGGCTCGACCCGCTGTCGGCCGTGATGATCCTGGTGATCACCGGCATCGGTTCGCTGATTCACATCTATTCCACCGCGTACATGCACGACGAGCCGGACAGCGAGTACGCGCGGTACTTCTCCTATCTCAACCTGTTTGCCGCGTTCATGCTCGTACTGGTGCTGGGCGCCAACTTCCTGGTGCTGTTCGTCGGCTGGGAGGGCGTCGGGCTCTGCTCGTATCTGCTGATCGGCTTCTGGTACAAGAAGACGTCCGCGTCCGACGCCGGCAAGAAGGCGTTCGTGGTGAACCGGATCGGCGATTACGCGTTCCTCCTCGGCACGCTGCTCCTCTTCACCCACTTCGGCACCCTCGACTTCCGCGCCCTGGCGGACGCTGTCGCGCTGCTGCCGGTCGAAGCGATGTTCGGCACGCTGTCCATCGCGACGCTGCTGCTGTTCATCGGCGCCACCGGCAAGTCGGCGCAGATTCCGTTGTTCGTCTGGCTCCCGGACGCGATGGAGGGCCCCACGCCGGTATCCGCCCTGATCCACGCGGCGACCATGGTGACGGCGGGCGTGTACATGATCGGGCGCACGGCGGTCGTGTTCTCCCACGCGCCCGACACGATGCTGATCGTGGCGATTGTCGGCGCGCTCACCGCGCTGATGGCCGGGACGATCGGGCTCGTGCAGAACGACATCAAGCGCGTGCTGGCGTACTCGACGGTCTCGCAGCTCGGCTACATGTTCCTGGCGATGGGGATGGGCGCGTTTGGCGCCGGGATCTTCCATCTCTACACGCACGCGTTCTTCAAGGCACTGCTCTTCCTCGGGTCGGGCGCGGTCATCCACGCGCTGCACGGCGAGCAGGACATCCGCAACATGGGCGGGTTGAAGAAGCACCTGCCTGTGACCTACTGGACCTTCCTGATCGGGTCGCTCGCCATTGCCGGCGTGCCGTTCCTCTCTGGATTCTTCAGCAAGGACGAGATCCTGTTCGAAACCTTCGCGCACGGGCATTGGATCCTGTGGGGGATCGGCGCGCTGACGTCGCTCCTGACGGCGACCTACATGTTCCGCCTCGTGTTTCTGACCTTCCACGGCGAGCGCCGGCACGACGCGCCAACCGCACCTGTGCACGGTGCACTCGTGCACGATGCACAGGCACCTGTGCACGGTGCACCTGTGCACGCTGCACCCGTGCATGGTGCACCCGTGCACGGCCATGGCGCAGGCATGCACGACGCCCCGCCCGCCATGGCGTTCGTGCTGATCGTCCTCGCGATCGGTTCCGTGCTCGCCGGCTACATTGGCGTGCCGCACGCGCTGGGCGGCCACAACCTGCTGGGCGCCTGGCTGGAGCCCGCGTTCGGCATCATGCCGGAGGCTGGGGAGGCTGATGTCGCCCTCGAGCTGATGCTGATGGCGGTGTCGAGCGCCATCGCGCTGGTGGGCATCGGCATCGCCGCGTTCATCTGGCTGAAGCGGCGCGAAATTGCCGACCAGATGGCGCGCAGCTTTTCGGGGCTCTACAGGCTCTTGCTCAACAAGTACTACGTCGACGAGATGTACGACGCGGCGATCGTCCGGCCGCTCGTGCTCTTCTCGAGAGAAGGGCTCTGGCGCGGGTTCGATGTTCGCGTGGTCGATGCCGCCGTCAACGGCACCGGGACGATCGTCGGCGCCAGCGCCTGGATGTTGCGCCGCCTGCAGACCGGGTCGGTGCGCGCCTACGCCAGCTCGCTCTTCGTCGGCGTTGTTCTGATTCTCGGTTACTACCTCTGGAGATGATGCCGCTTCTGACACTCTCGTGGCTCGTGCCGCTGGCCGGCGGGCTCCTGCTGCTGCTCGTCGGCAACAGCGACGGCCGCCGTAACGGCCTGATCAGGTGGCTGACGCTGGCCATCTCGATCGTGGCGTTCCTCGTCACGGTTGCCCTCTGGGCCGGCTTCGACTCGGGATCGCCCGAGTTCCAGTTCGTCGAGCGGGTGCCATGGATCCCCGCGTTCGGCATCGACTACTACGTCGGCATCGACGGCATCAGCCTGCTGCTGGTCGTGCTCACGTCGTTTCTCACGCCGATCGCGCTGCTCTCGTCGTGGGGATCGATCGACCGGAAGGTGAAGGAGTTCTCGATCTTCATGCTGGCCCTCGAGGCCGCGATGATCGGCGTCTTCATCTCGCTCGACCTATTCCTGTTCTACGTCTTCTGGGACGCGATGCTGATCCCGATGTATTTCCTCATCGGCATCTGGGGCTACGACCAGCGCATCTACGCCGCCATCAAGTTCATGCTCTACACGATGGCCGGCAGCGTCCTGATGCTGGTCGCGATCCTGGGCCTCGCCTACCTGCACAGCGCGGCGACCGGGGCTTACAGCTTCGACCTGCTCAAGCTCTACGCGCTCGACATCCCGCCGCAGACGCAGATGTGGTTCTTTCTGGCGTTCGCGGTCGCGTTTGCCATCAAGGTGCCGCTGTTTCCGTTCCATACCTGGCTGCCCGACGCGCACGTGCAGGCGCCGACGGCCGGATCCGTCATCCTGGCCGGCGTGCTGCTGAAGATGGGTACCTACGGCCTGGTGCGGTTTGCCTTCCCGCTCTTTCCGATGGCGGCGGCCTACTTCGCGCCCTGGCTGGCGCTGCTGGCCGTGGTCGGCATCATCTACGGCGCGCTCGTCGCGATGGTGCAGCCCGACATGAAGAAGCTGGTGGCCTACTCGTCGGTCAGCCACCTTGGCTTCGTCGTGCTCGGCATCTGCGCGATGAACGTCCAGGGCCTGCAGGGCGCCGTCTACCAGATGCTCGCGCACGGCATCAGCACCGGCGGCCTGTTCCTCATGGTCGGCATGCTCTCTGACCGGAGGCACACGCGCCTGATCAGCGAGTTCGGCGGCCTCAAGGCCGTGATGCCGCGCCTGACCGCGGCCTTCATGATCATCACGCTTGCCTCGATTGGCCTTCCCGGACTGAACGGCTTCGTGGGCGAGTTCCTGATCCTGCTGGGCGCTTTCCGCTGGGATCCCCGGTTCGTGGTCGCGGCGGGGCTCGGCGTGATCCTGTCGGCGGTCTACATGCTCTGGATGTTCCAGCGCGTCTTCTACGGGCAGGTGACGAACGAGAAGAACGCGTCGCTTTCCGACCTGCAGCCGCGCGAGTGGGCCGCCGTCCTGCCGCTGTGCGCCATGGCGATCGTGATGGGCGTGTTCCCGTCGCTCTTCCTGAAGCCGATGGAGCCGGCGGTCCAGAGGCTGGTGCAGCGCGCGCAGTCAGTGCAGACGTTGCAGGTTCAGAACGTCGAACGCGAACGGCTTGAACGACTCGAACGAGCCGAACGAGCCGAACGATAAGCATGTTCAATTCCACCTTCGACGCCATCGTCCCGATGCTCTGCGTGACCCTCGCGGCGCTTGCCGCGATGGGGGCGGAAGCGTTCCGTGCGCGCGACGAGAAGATGCCGATTGGCGGCCTGGGCATCATCGGACTGGCCGGCGCCGGGATTGCGTCGGCGCTGCTCTGGAACCGCAACACCGCCAGCTTCGGCGTCATCGTCGCCGACAACTTCGGACTGTTCGTGACGATGGTGCTGGTCATCGTCGGCATCCTGACGATCCTGTTCTCGTCGCAGGTGCTCGAGGTGGACGACCTGCCGAGGGGCGAGTACTACGCGCTGCTGCTCTTCGCGATCGTCGGCATGATGATGATGGCGATGGCCAACGATCTGCTGATCGTCTTCGTCTCGCTGGAGATCATGTCGCTCGCGGTCTACGTACTCACCGGCATCCGCCGCGACGATCCCCGCTCGACCGAGGGGGCGTTCAAGTATTTCGTGCTGGGCGCCTTCTCGAGCGCGTTCTTCCTCTACGGCATCGCCTTCACCTACGGCCTCACCGGGAGCACCCGCCTCGATCGGATCGGCGCCTACCTCGCCGCGCAGTCGATGAGCGACAACCCGCTGATCCTCGTGGCGCTCGGGCTGCTGCTGGTCGGCTTCGCCTTCAAGATCTCCGCGGTGCCGTTCCACATGTGGACGCCCGATGCCTATGAGGGCGCGCCGGCGATCGTGACCGGGTTCATGTCCACCGGCGTGAAGGCGGCGGCGTTTGCCGCGTTCGCCCGGGTGTTCCTGTCGGCCTTCGAGCCGTTCAGCCAGCAGTGGGTGCCGGTCGTCTGGGTGCTCGCCGCCGCGACGATGATTCTTGGCACCGTGGTCGGAGTGGCGCAAAGCAATCTGAAACGCATGCTCGCCTACTCGAGCATCGCGCACGGCGGTTACCTGCTCGTCGGCCTGGTCGCGGCGAACCAGATCGGCAAGGCCGCGATTCTCTTCTACCTGCTGGCCTACGCGATCACCAACCTCGCGGCGTTCGGCGTGATCGCCATGCTGGCGTCCCGCGACGACAAGAACGAGGAGTTGCGCGATTACGCCGGGTTGTGGCACACGCATCCGGCGCTGGCCGCGTTGATGACCGTCTGCCTGCTGTCGCTCGGCGGGCTCCCGCCCACCGTCGGCTTCATCGGCAAGTGGTACATCTTCAGCGCCGCGGTGAGCGCGGGATATTACGGGCTGGCCGTCATCGGCGTGCTCACCAGCGTCATATCGGTCTTCTTCTACCTGCGCGTCGTGGTGATGATGTACATGTCGGAACGCGAAGGCCCCGAGCCCGTGCGGCCGCGGATCGCGCGCATGGGCATGGTGGCGCTCACCATCTCGATCATCCTGATCTTCTACCTCGGCATCCTGCCGACCCGCGTCCTCGACTACGCCGCCGAGTCAATCGCCACGATCTTCTGACTCCTTTCTCCGTGGCGCCTCACACCCTCACGGGCCACAGAGGCACAGAGACACGGAGGCTCTTGCTTCCCGCCTGCTCCTAGACGACGTATCGTTCCGCGCTTCTATGTGGCCTCGACAGCCCGGCGGTCGGGTGTCAGAATCGGCTTCGCATGACGGTCGCGCAATCGATCCACGTGCCGGCCGTCATCAACGAGAAGAAGGTCGGCGCGTTTCAATATCAGGTCGTCGCCCTGTGCGGGCTCGTGATGTTTCTCGACGGGTTCGACACCCAGGCGATCAGCTACATGGCGCCCATGATCGCCCGGGAGTGGAATCTCCGGCCTGGAATGCTGGGCCCGATCTTCTCCTCGGCGCTCGCCGGCCTCATGGTCGGCTATCTCGTCCTCGCGCCGCTCTCCGACAGGTTCGGTCACAGGCGGATGCTGATCGTCAGCACCGTGACGTTCGGGTTGTTGACGCTGGTGACGGTCGCCGCAGGGAGCGCCACCCAGTTGATGGCCCTGCGCTTCCTGACGGGGATGGGGCTCGGCGCGGCCATTCCAAGCGCCGTCGCGCTGACCGGCGAATACTCCCCCAGGCGTCTGCGCGCGAGCTTCGTGCTGGCGATCTACTGCGGGTTCTCACTTGGCTTCATCGCGGCCGGCATGGCCGCGGCCTATCTGCTGCCCGTCTACGGCTGGCGCTCGCTGCTCTGGGTTGGAAGCGTGGCCCCGCTCGCTCTGGCCGTCGTCCTGTTCTTTCGGCTGCCTGAATCGCTCGACTTTCTCGTGCGCAACGGCGCCAGCCATCAGCGTATCCGGAGCCTGCTGTACCGCGTTGACCCCCGCCTTGCGACCGCGCCGGACGCGGCCGGATACACCACGGATCGAGAGGACAGCCGGACGATGGCCAGCGGCCTCCTGCGGTCCGGACGCAGGGCCGGTACCTTTCTGCTGTGGTTCGTCTTCATCATCAATCTGGCCGAGTTCTACGCGCTTCAGAGCTGGCTGCCGACGGTGCTGACCAATCTCGGTTATTCGATTTCGACGGTGGCGCTGGCGACGAGCCTGACGACGACCGGCGGCATCGTCGCGGCGTTCATCGTCGGTCCGGCGATGGACCGCATCGGTTACTACGCTCCGCTCGTCGTGGTGTATGGGGCAGGCGCCGTCTTCGTCGCGCTTACCGGCGCCGTGCTCGCCGGTCCCGAATGGGCGCTGCTGGCGACCACGTTTTGGGCCGGCTTCTGCGTGAGCGGCGGCCAGAAGAGCGTGATCGCGCTGTCGGCGGTGTTTTATCCTGCGCCGGTACGTTCGACGGGCGTCGGCTGGGCGCTTGGGATCGGCCGCATCGGGGGCATTGGAGGCCCACTCCTCTTCGGCCTGTTGATCGGCCGGCAGTTCACGCCCGCGAGCGTCTTCTACATGGCCGCGATGCCGATGCTGGTGGCGGCCGGCGCAATCATGGCGATGGGGTGGCTCGCCAGGACTACGAGATGATCGCAGGCGTTGTTCGGGGAGGCCAGACGGCGCGGCCGTCCTCTGAGATCGCGGCTACCCATGCCGGATCGAGCAGCATTGTGTGGCTGCGCGCCGGCGACAACTGACCCTCCGGCAGCAGTTCTCGAAAGCGCACGAACACCATGCGGCCCTCGTCGAAGCCGGCGAATCGCATCCCACCGAACCCGACCCGGACGTGACCGTCAGTATCGTCAGCGAATACGATTTGGTCAGTCGGCAGCGAGACCCTGAGGCCATCCGGAAAAAGCACGAACGTGCCTGGAGGACCGTTTCCGATAATCCGGAGGTCTGACGGCCTGTCATGCTCTCGCAGCAGGCGCGTCGGCGACACGAACTCGATGAGCAGAGGAGGGGGTGTGCCTCCGTGTCTCAGTGGCCCGTGAGAGTTGCAGTCAGTGAAAGTTGCCACTATGCGGTGTGTCAGAATGATCGCGCGTGGCCGAGCCTTCTGTCGACATCGATCGCGAGCTGATGGTGCTCGAGGCCGAGCTGAAGCGGCTCGAGGCGGAGTACAACATGTTCTTCGCCGGACGGCTGCCGCGTCCGCCGTGGGAGACGCGGGGCCGGGTTGAGGCGATGGTCAAGCGGTTCGACCGCATGCACATCGGGAACTACGGCGAGCGCTTCCGCTTTTCGACGATCCAGGCGCGCTATGCCACGTTCATCGATCTGTGGGATCGCGGGTTGCGGGCGCGCGAGGAAGGCCGCCCCGGTCCGTTCGCGCAGCCGCCGCGGCCCGCTGTGCCCGACAAGCCGCAGCGCCCTGAAGACCGCATCCTGCATGTGACGACGTTCAGCGATCCGGTGAAAGAGATCGACAAGCTGCGGGATCTGTACGACAGCCTGGCCGAGGCGCGGCGCGAGGCGGGACAGGACGCCGTCCCGTTCCACAAGTTCGCGGACCTGATCAAGGCGCAGGTGAAGACGTTCAGGGAGAAGGGGAGCGAAGAGGTGGCGTTCCGCATCGCCGTGAAGGACGGGAAGGTGGCGTTTACCGCGCGGGCGATGAGGGGGAGTAAAGCTGAGTGAAATCTGTAGGGGATGGGGGGAAGGGGTTAGAAAGAGCCCGGCGCCGCGGGAACGGCGCCGGACAGGTCGCTTACGTGGTTCTAGGGCTTGGTGACGTTCCCTGCCTGCGGACCCTTCGGACCGTCGACGATTTCGAACTCTACCGCCTGACCCTCCTCGAGAGACCGGAAGCCGTTGCCACTGATTGCTGAGTAATGGACGAACACGTCGCTGCCACCCTCGCGCTCAATGAAACCGTAGCCCTTTGCGTTGTTGAACCACTTGACCTTGCCTGTAATACGCATCGTTCTTCTTCCCTGCTTGCTGTGCGGTCTGCTTCTGATCGACGAGACCGCTGGATCGTGTGCGCCCCTCGGCAGCAGATGAGCTTCGGGGCACAAAAAAAGGCCGCGAGTGCTATGCGGCCTCGACTACAACGTTTCGGGAACGCCCCTCAACGCGAGCCTATCCTAAGCGCGCGCCGGATCGGGTGTCAAGGGTTCGCGGCCTTAAGCCGTCAATTTTCAACAGGATAAGTCGATAAATGAAGCGAGCGTTGTTGAGTCTGTCAGACAAGACCGGCCTGGCCGAGTTTGCCCGCGGCCTGGCGGCCCGGGGCTTCGAGCTGGTTTCCACTGGGGGCACCGCCAAGGCCCTTGAACACGCTGGGCTGCCGGTCGTCGGCGTGTCTGACGTGACCGGATTTCCAGAGATGATGGATGGCCGGGTCAAGACGCTGCATCCCAGGGTGCACGGCGGCATCCTCGCGCGGCGTGCCCACCCCGAGGACCTGGCGTCCGCGGCCGCGCACGGGATCGGTCTCATCGACCTGGTCGTGGTGAACCTCTATCCGTTCGTGAAAGCGGCGGCCAATCCCGACACGCCGTTCGAGGCGCTGGTCGAGGAAATCGATATCGGCGGCCCCAGCATGGTGCGCGCCGCGGCGAAGAATTTCCACGACGTGCTCGTCGTCGTCTCGCCGGCGGACTATCCGGCGGTGCTCCAGGAGCTCGATCGCGACGGCGGGCCGTCGCGCGAGTTCCGATTCGAACTGGCGCGGCGCGCGTTCGACCATACGGCCAGCTACGACCGGGCGATTGCCTCCACGCTTGAAACGGTCACCGCCGACGCGAGCGGATTTTCCCGCCCTTCGGCCCGTTCGGCGGGCGCCGGGCAGGGCACCCCGCCGGGCGCGCCCGCGATCCTGAACGTGGCGCTGCGAAAGGTGCGCGACCTGCGCTACGGAGAGAACCCGCATCAGCCCGCGGCGTGGTATGCCGAGGAGCCAGCCACCGGCCTCGGCCACGCGCGCGTGCTGCAAGGCAAGGAGCTCTCGTACACGAATCTGCTGGATCTCGACGCGGCCGCGCGGATCGTCCTCGAGTTCAGCGAGCCGGCCGCCGCGGTGATCAAGCACACCAATCCATGCGGCGCCGCGACCGGGTCTGGCCCGGCCGATGCGTACCTTCGCGCCCGGGATGCCGATGCCCTGGCCGCCTTCGGCGGCATCGTCGGACTCAATCGAGCCGTCGATGCGGAGACGGCGCGGGCGATCGTGTCGACCTTCATCGAAGCCGTCGTCGCGCCTGCCGTGAATGACGATGCGCTGCCGATCCTGGCGGGAAAGGCCAACATGCGAATCGTCACCGCGGACTTCTCGCGGCTGGCGGCGGATGCGGGCCGCGAGCTCCGCTCCGTGCTGGGAGCCGTGCTCATGCAGGCGCGCGACCGGGTGGCGGAGGCATCGTCGCCGTGGCCTTCCGGCGATCTGCGTGTGGTCACGAAGCGACAGCCATCGGCTGAAGAGTGGCAGGCCCTGCGCTTCGCGTGGCGCGTCTGCGCGCACGTCAAGTCGAACACGGTGCTCTTCACCGCCGCCGACCGCACGCTCGCCATCGGCGCCGGACAGATGAGCCGGGTGGATGCGGTCAAGGTCGCGCGCATGAAGGCTGAGTCGATCGGAGCCGATGCGCTGAAAGGATCGGTGGCGGCGTCAGACGCGTTCTTCCCGTTCCGCGATGGTCTCGACGCGGTGGCGTCCGCGGGTGCGACCGCCGTGGTGCAGCCGGGCGGATCCGTGCGCGATCAAGAAGTCATCGCGGCCGCCGACGACCACGGCCTGGCGATGGTATTCACCGGCCGCCGTCACTTCCGCCACTGATGAGCGGCTACCTCGATCTCGACGGCTGGAAACATCGCGAGCACTACGAGTTCTTTCGCGGTTTCGCGATGCCGTTTTTCAGCGTCTGTGCCGACGTCGACGTGACGGCGGTGTCGCAACGGTCGCGGCAGCCCGGCGGACCTTCCTTGTTCGTCGCCACGCTCTTCGCGCTGCTGCATGCCGCCAACACCGTCGAAGCCATGCGCCTTCGCGTGCGTGACGACCGTGTCTGGCGGCACGACCGCGTCGGCGTGAGCACCACCGTCCTGCGCGACGATGAGACGTTCGGCCTGGCGCTGCTGCCGTACGCCGACGATCTCGCCAGTTTCACCGCCGATGCCGATCGAAAGATCTCCGAGGTCAAGAGCGGTCGCGGCCTCGCCGATCCTGTGGTCGACGATGACGTGGTCTACCACTCGACGCTGCCGTGGCTTCGGTTCACCGCGTTTTCGAATGCCTTGACGGGGGCAGACTCGATCCCGCGCGTCGTGTTCGGCAGGTGTGTCCAGAGCGGCGACCGCATGGTGATGCCGGTCGCCGTCGAAGTACATCACGCCGTCGTCCACGGCCTGGACGTGGCCCGTCTCTATGAAGCGCTGCAGGCTCGCCTGTCTGCAGGGTAGCCGGAGGGCTTCGGGCCTCCGGCGCCGCGAAGCGGCCAAGCTCACCCGGAACGATCAGATCTTCCTGGTTTATGCGGAGGCGGACGGGGCGAGGGCGCGGAGGAGCTCGGTGGTGGTGACGACCGCCGGACCGAACTTCGCGACGGCGATGCCGGCGGCTTCGTTGGCCAGGCGTGCAGACTCGGCGAGCGTGGCGCCGGAGGCGAGCGCCAGCGCCATGGTGGCAATCACGGTATCCCCGGCGCCGGTGACGTCGGCGACTTCGCGCGCGGCGGCGGGGAGGTGCCCCTCGACGCCGCTCCCGAGCAGCCACATGCCCTGATCGCCCCGCGTCATCAGCACCGCGTCGCACGCGGCGCGCTGCCGGAACACCTGCGCCGAGATCCGCGCGTCGTCTTCGGTCCTGACACGCATGTTCGTGGCGATTTCCGCCTCGTGATGGTTCGGCGTGATCGCCGTGACGCCGGCGTAGTAGTCGATATGGGGAATCTTCGGGTCGACGAGTACCGGAATGCCGCGCTCCTTGGCCACCGTCACGATCGCCTTCATGACGCGCTCGGTGATGCATCCTTTGAGGTAGTCGGAGACGACAATCGCGGACGCCACCATCGCGTGCTGCTGCACGGCTGAGACGACGCGCTGCTCGACCTCGCCGGTGATCTCCGTCTCAGCCTCGTAATCGACGCGTGCGACCTGCTGATTGCGCTCGGTGACAATCCGCACCTTGGTCGTCGTGGGACGTCCGGGGTCGCTGATGAACGCCGGCGCGATGCCGGCATCGCGGCACGCATGCGCCAGGATCCCCGCCGCATCGTCTGTGCCCGTCACGGCCACGAGCGTCGCCTGCCCGCCGAGCGCCGTGATGTTGTGGGCGACGTTTGCGGCGCCGCCGATGCGGTAGCTCTCGTGGTCGAACGTGACGACCGGCACCGGGGCTTCGGGCGAGATGCGGGTGACGCGCCCGGCAATGAACTTGTCGAGCATCGCATCGCCGAC
>CANIBQ010000099.1 GCA_947465645.1 Acidobacteriota bacterium
CCGGCCATTCAGCGAAGCCGCCAAGGCCGTGCTGCGCCAGGTACAGCGCGTTGACGAGCGGGTTCCAGCGCAGCGCGTTTGTCTGGCGAAGGCCGCGCATGTAACGCGTTCCGTCCTTCGGGAACACCTGCCCAGTACGGTTGGCATCGAACCGCCAGACACCTCCCGAGTACTCCTGCTGCGCGCACGGATTCAGCCCCACCGCCTTCGGCTGCGGGGGGACGGGCTCGGCGCACGAGTTCGTGAAGCTGCCGACGTTGACGTAGAGCCCGCCGCGCTCGTCGAAGGTGAGCGCCTTGGTCGCATGTGTGGTCTGCCGCGCGAAGCCGCCGACGACCGTTTCGACCGGGCCGGTCGGAAGCAGTTGACCGTCCTTCACCGGGTAGCGTACGACGGCCGTGTCCTGCGACATGTAGAGATAGCCGTTGCGAAGGATCAACCCGGTCCCACCGGTGTCGCCGAATCGCTCCCGCACGTCGGCCCGGCCGTCGCCGTTGGTGTCGCGCAGCGCCACCACCCCGCTCGGCTTGTCGACGGTCTTGAGCGCCACGTACACGTCGCCATTGGCCGCGACGGCAAGATGGCGGGCGCCTCCCGTCTCGGCGGCGACCACGAGGGCGCAGAAACCGGCGGGGAGCGTGAGCCCGCCGTTGTCCGGATCGCACTGGACACCAACGCGGGTGGCCTGCGCCACCAGGACGATCGGCGCAGCGAGCGCCACCAGGAGGATTGCTGCAACACGCTGTTTCATAGGGCCCGAGAATACCAGCATTGGCGTTTGACAGCGGCCAATCCTTGGTCGGGGGATGTCCCAGACGAGGCCGTTGTTCGCGTGGCTCGGCAAAGTGACGAAGGATTAGAAGCCGTACTTGATCGCAAACTGCATGATGCGCGGATCACCCGCCTGGGTGGTGATGCGACCGAACTGCCCGGAGCTGAGGTTGGTCGTCGGAATGCCCCAACTGAAGCTGTTGAGCAGATTGAAGGACTCGATTCGCAGCTCCAGGTTTTGCGTTCCGGGAAGTGAGATGAGCCGGCGCAGCCCCAGGTTGATCCCATTCCAGTAGCTCGGGCCCCGGATCCCGTTTCGCAGGCTGGAGCCAACCGTACCCGGCGCCGGCAACACGAAGGCCGCCCGGTTCAGGTAGTTTGCGAGCCGGCCTTGCGCATCCTCCTGCGGGTCGCCGTAAACATCATCCGACACCTGATTCGCGCGCTGGTTGCTGATCCCGCTGAGCGCGGTGTCGACGCCGGTCACCACACTGAGCGGGGTTCCGGAGCGGGCGCTGAGGATCGCGGACACTCCCCAACTCGAGGCGATCGTGCGCAGCACGGCGTTGCCGAACCGCGGCGTCTCGATGCCGAGATTGATATTGCCGATGTGCGTGCGATCCTGATCGCAGTATCCGCGGTCGTTATCGGGATTGCGCGGGTCGGTGTAGGTGGCACCGAACTGGGCCGAGGTACCCATCTCGAGTCCGAAGCAGCGAGAGAGCGTGTAGTTGCCGCTCAGGCTGAGTCCGCTCGCCGAGCGCCGCTGGACCGACAGCCGCAGGCCGCGATAGCTCTGATCGCCGTCGTTCGTGTACTCGTCGAGAATACCGATCAGCGCAGCGGATCTCGGGTTCTCATTCGCCAGCGAGAGCGCCCGCCGCTGCTGCAGGTTGCCGTTTGTCGAGCACACCGTGAAGGCGACCCCGTTGATCGTGCACGGACCCAGCCCGAGAAATACGCCGTAGTTCACGGCCTGGAATCCCCACAGTCGGTCGCTGTAGCGACCGAGGTAGCTCGCTGACGCCTGCCAGTTGGTTCCGAGCTGCTGCTCCACCGTGACGTTCCACGACTGGATGCGCGGCGCGTTGAGGCCAGGATCGATGGACGCGAACGTCCCGCCGGCCGGAAACACGGTGTCGGGTCCTGTAATGATCGGGTGCGGATCGCCGCCCGGCAGGTGCCCGTACGGGTTGTCGAATCCTCCCGGCGGGTCGGTCAGGCGGACCCGGTTTCCGAAGGGCGGCGCGGCCGCCGGATTCGACATGAATTCGCCGGTCGGGTAATCGAACGAGAGGCCGTACGACGATCGGATCGCGAGGCGGCCGTCGCCGTGGACGTCCCAGCCGATACCGACGCGGGGCGCCAGGTTCATCCACTTCGTTTCGAGCCCGGTCGCCCCCTTGGGAAAGCCGGGGTCGCCGGGATAGATCAGGCCGGCTGGCGCGCCTCGATATTGCGTGCTGAGGACGTTGCGCGCGAAATCGTCACGGTTGAACCGAGTGATCGCACCGCGCAGCAGATTCTGACTGAAGAACGGCTCCCACCGCACGCCGCCGTTGAGCGTGATCCGCTGGCTCATGCGCCACGTGTCCTGGAGGTACGCCCCCAGGTAGCGCTGGTCGAACGTAATACCGGTCAATCCCGAATGGTCGAGCACGGCAACGCGGCCCACGAGGAAGTCGGCCATGCCGAGACCGGTGGCCTGGCCCGTGAAGGTCCACTGGCCTGACCCTCGGGCCCACGTCTGCTGGTCGACCTTCCAGTAGGCCACGCTGACGCCCACGCCGAGCTGGTGGCTCCCCTTGATGAGCGACAGGTCGTCGCTCAAGGTGTAGGTCTGATTGTTGGCAATTCCCTTGGCCGCCGTCGACGCGCCAATGTCGAATCCCCCCGTGACGTTGAGCGTCATCTGGTCAGGTACGTAGCTGTAGGCCCGGGCGCCCAGATCGGAGGGATCAAAAAAGGCGTTCTGGCGATCGACGTTGGTGTCGGTGTACGCAAATCGGATCGAATTGACGGCGTTGGTGCCGAACACCTGGGTATCCCCGAGCGTCAACGCCTGCTGCAGATTGTCGAGCGCCGGCTCTGTGGTCGTGAGCGGGTTGTTGGTCCTGGTAAACGCAGCCAGCGTGGCATCGCGGGTGACCATGTAGCGGCCGAAGATGGAGTGGTTGGCGCTCAGCTGGTAATCGACACGGCTCACGAACTGTCCCTCGGAGCGGTCGAGCGGAATCGAATACAGGGTTTCTCCGCACGGATCCGTCGTCTTCGGCAGCCGGCCGGCGAGGTTCAGCGCGGCCGGACTGAACGCCGTCGGGCTGACGCGGTTGCCCACGAAGGGCCCCCGCAGTGTCACGGCGGTGCCGGCCTGACAGGCGGCCGAGGCAAACGTGGTGAAGTCTCCGGCGAGCATCTGCGCTGTGGGAACCCGTGCCAGTAGCGATGCGGGTTGCTGGGTCGTCTCGGTCTGCTGGTACGCGCCGAAGAAGAACAGCCGATCGCGCTTGATCGGTCCGCCGAAAGTGCCGCCGAACTGGTGCCGCGTGAGGCCGTCGTCCATCTGCTTGCCGCCGGGACCAATCGGGGCAAAGCGGCTGATGGCGTTGAACCGCGCGTCGCGATAGAACTCAAAGGCGTTGCCGGAGAACCGGTTGGTGCCGGACTTGGTGACCACACTCACCGAGGCGCCGGATCGCACCCCATTCTCGGCGTTGGTGCCGCTGGTGGTCACGCGCAGCTCCTCCACCGCGTCAGGGAACGGGAGCGCCAGGCCGGCCGCATTCTGCGGGTCGTTGTGCAGGGCACCGTCCAGCAGATACGCCACGCCGAATGACAGGCCGCCGGCAACGGAGATGTTCACCCCACCCTGAAAGCTGCGGTTGTTGGGCCGTCCCATGTCGACGGCGGCACCCACCGCAAAAATCAGGTCGGTGACCTGGCGTCCCTGCAACGGCAGTTCGACGATGCGCTCCTGCTCGACAACCTCGCCGATGCCGGCGCTCTGGGTATCCACCAGCGGCGCGGCCGCCTCGACGGTCACGGTCTCGGCCAGTTCGCCCAAGCCAAGGGTGACGTTAATCGCCGGCGTGGCCGCGACCTGCAGCACGATCCCGGTCTGGACATAGGTCCGAAAGCCGGCGAGCATCACCTCCAGCCGGTACGGTCCAATCGGCAGGTTCGGCAGGACGTATGTCCCGCTCGTGTCGGTCACGGTCGACCGCGTGAAACCCGTGTCCGTCTGGACGACGGTCATGGAGACGCCTGGGAGCACGCCGCCGCTCTCGTCGGTCACCCGGCCGCTCAGTTGCGCGGTCGCCTGTCCGTAGGCGATTGCGCTCGTCAGGAACATCGTGACGACGCCAATCGAGCAATCTCGCAGAACACGCCTCATGGCATTCTCCCGCGTTGGTTGACAGCCTCCGCCTCGCAAGGGCCGGTCGGCCGCGCCGAAGGCGCACCGGGCCGGTGGCTCGGCATCTTACCCCCAATCCCCTGCCCCCTTTTCGCGGTGCGAGGGCGATTCACATCAGACCGCCGCCCTTCCCCATACCCGGCGAGTCACGCCGAGCAGCCGTTCCAGCTTGGCCCACCGATCCCGCCACGGAGGATTCATGCGCTCACCTTTTCCGTGGACCCTCGTACTGCTCGATGGGCGGGGTGCCGTGCGTGTGGAAGCTCTCGATCGTCTTCAGCCCCCAGGCCTGCCCCTTCTTCCGTTCCGCCTCGGTCCAGACGACCGGCTGCCAGTCAGGCGCCAGCACCAGCCGCGCGCCGGCGTTGGCCACCTCCACGCGATTGCCGCCGGGCTCATATATATAGAGAAAGAACGTCTGCTGAATCGCGTGCTTGTGCGGGCCGGTCTCGATGTGCACGCCGGCTTCGAGGAAGATGTCGGCGGCGCGCAGGACTTCTTCCCGCGAATCGACGGCGTAGGTCACATGGTGAAAGCGACCAGATGCGCCGTAGTGATCCAGCGTGAACGCCAGGTCGTAGCTCTTGTTGTTGGACGTCACCCAGGCGCCCGCCTCCACGCCGCTGTCGAGCACGATCATCTCCGTCGTCCTGAGACCGACGACCTCTTCCATGAAGCGGCGCAGCGCCGCCACGTCCGACGTGAGCAGATTCATGTGATCGAGCCGGCGCACGTTGGCGCCGCGCGCCGGAAACCGCTGCGCCTGGTTCTTCAGCGCGGGCTTCAGCTCCGGCGGCGGCTGATACCATTCGGTCTCGTAATAGATCTCGAGGTTGTGACCGTCGGGCGTGGTGAAGGCATAGGCGCGGCCGTGGCCAAGGTCGCCGTCGTGCCAGCCCTTTCCCAGTCCGGAGGCGTCGATCACGCGCACGCGCCGGTCGAGCGCCTCTGGACTGCTGGCACGGTACGCGAAGTGGCCCATGCCGGCGACCTTCGATTCCGTCAGCTTGAGCGTATGGTGCTCGTAATCGTCCCAGCCGCGCAGGTAGACGGAGTTGCCGCGCCGCCCGGCCTCGGTCATGCCGAGCAGGTCCACGAAGAAGCGGAGGCTGTCGTCGGGTCTTGGCGTCAGCAGCTCGACATGGGCAAGATGCGCGAGATCGAAAGATCGTATGGTCGATTGCACCGGACCTACCTGTGAGCGCGAAGCATAGCGTAGAATCCGCCGAGGGCGAATCATCTATCGGCGCGTCTCTTCCAACTACTGCCGGCCGCTCCGTTGTCGCGGCCAGCAGATCGCGCTCGGAGGCTTGTTGTGACTAGTACTCAATCAGTCCGAACGGTCCACTCGTAATGCTTATTGACTGTCACGGGCACTACACCACCGCACCAAAGGCGCTGCTCGCCTGGCGCGAGGCGCAGATCGCGGCGTTGACCGACACGTCGCGGCCGCGCGCGAAGGGCACGATCCACATCACCGACGACGAGATCAGGGGGAGCCTCGAGGGAGCGCAGCTCCAGCTCCAGCGCCAGCGCGGAACGGATGTGACCATCTTCTCGCCGCGTGCCGCGGGGATGGCCCACCATATCGGCGACGCCGAGGCCAGCCTGCACTGGTCGGAGCACTGCAACGACCTGATCCACCGCGTCTGCACGCTGTATCCCGGCAACTTCGTCGGCGTCTGCCAGCTTCCGCAGTCGCCGGGCGTGCCTCCGGAGAACTGCATCGGCGAGCTCGAGCGATGCGTCAACGAGCTTGGCTTCGTGGGCTGCAATCTGAACCCAGATCCATCGGGCGGATACTGGACCGCGCCGCCGCTCACCGACCGCTCCTGGTATCCGCTCTACGAAAAGATGGTGGAGCTGGACGTGCCGGCGATGGTGCACGTCAGCTCGTCGTGCAACCCCGCGTTCCACGCGACCGGCGCCCACTACCTCAACGCCGATACCACGGCGTTCATGCAGTTCCTGACGTCCGACCTGTTCCGGGATTTTCCGACGCTGCGCTTCGTCATTCCGCACGGCGGCGGCGCGGTGCCCTACCATTGGGGCCGCTACCGGGGGCTCGCGCAGGATCTGAAGCGGCCGCCGCTGGCGGAGATGATTCGCGACCATGTGTTCTTCGACACGTGCGTCTATCACCTGGCGGGCATCGAGCTGCTGGTGAAGGTCATCCCCGCGGACAACATCCTGTTCGGCTCGGAGATGGTCGGGGCCGTCCGCGGGATCGACCCGGAGACGGGCCAGTACTTCGACGACACGAAGCGGTACATCGATCAGATCGACTCGCTGAGCGACGCCGACAAGCAGAAGATCTTCGAAGGCAACGCGCGGCGGGTCTATCCGCGCATCAATCGCCTGCTCGCCGCCACCAGCTGATGAAGGGACGGTCATGAGGGACACCACCACGGACGTCGGCGCCCTTCTCGACGAGGGCCGCTGGACCGGCTACCAGAAGCTCCTCGTGGCCGCTACCGCCCTGACGATCATCTTCGACGGCCTCGACAACCAGTTGCTCGGCGCCGCCATTCCCGCGATGATGCGCGAGTGGTCGCTGGGCCGTCCGGCGTTTGCCACGGTTCTGGCCGCCGCCCTGTTCGGGATGATGATCGGGGGGTTCATCGGCGGCTACCTCGGCGATCGGATCGGCCGCCGCAAGGCGCTGCTCGGCAGCGTGATCTCTTTCGGCGCGTTGACCGTCCTCATGTCGTTTGCCAACGACGTCACCACGCTGACGGTGCTGCGCTTCTTCGCCGGCCTCGGGCTCGGTGGCGCGATGCCGAACGCGGCGGCGCTCGCATCGGAGTACGTGCCGCGGCGCCGGCGGGCGTTCGCCGTCACGCTGACGATCGTCTGCATTCCGCTCGGCGGCACGCTGGCCGGCTTCACGGGAGCCCTGATTCTGCCCGCGTACGGCTGGCGCGCGCTCTTCCTCGTCGGCGGCATCCTCCCGCTCGTCCTGGCGGTCCTCTTGTGGAAGGTGCTTCCAGAGTCGCCGCGGTATCTTGCGCGCGATCGGGCACGATGGCCCGAGCTGGCGGCGCTCTTGAAACGCCTCGGCCATGAGGTGCCCGCGGACGCGGCATTCGTCGATTCGCACGAACGGGTGGTCGCCCGGCCCTCGGTCGGGTCACTCTTCGCACCTGAACTTCGGCGCGATACGCTGGCGCTGTCCGCGGCATTCTTCTTCTGTCTTCTGTCCGTCTATACCGGCACCAACTGGGTGCCGTCGCTTCTCGCGAGCGCCGGATTCGACGTCGCCATCGCGAACTACGGGCTCATGGCCTTCAACCTCGGCGGCGTCGTCGGCGCCATCCTCGGCGCGATCGTCTTCGCCCGCCTGGGTTCGCGCATCACGATGCTGGGGATGACCGCCGGGGCGATCGGCGGATGCCTGCTGCTGGCCAGCGCCCCCATCGGCCAGCAGTCGACCTTCGCGGTGCTCGCCATGCTCGCGTGGACCGGCGGACTCATCAACGCCGTGCAGACGACGATGTACGCGCTGGCCACGCATGTGTATCCGGCGGGTATTCGCGCGACCGGCGTCGGCACGGCGGTCGCCGTCGGCCGGGTCGGCGGCGTCGCGTCGTCGTATGCCGGTGCCTATGCGCTGGAATACGGGCCTTCGCAGATGTTCGCGTTCATCGGGGGAACGCTCGCGGTGGTGTTCGCGGCGCTCGCCTCTGTGCGGCACCACATCCCTCGGCACCGGATCGCAGGCGTTGCTCCGTCGTTGGCGGCCGAACCGGCAAACCGTTGATGCAAGGGCCGCGCATCTCGGGCTGAAATCGCATTTCGGGCCGGAGGGGCCAGCAGCGACCCCGAGGTACTCGACGTCCTCGCGGCGGATACGCGGCACGGCTGAGCTGCTTGGGCGACGTGTTATTGTCAGATCACCGCCGCGGTCATGTTGACGAGCGGCGCCAAAAAAGGCTTCTAGCGACCACGCTTCCTGAATGACTGGGAGCACCACGAAAACGGTCGCGGCCGGGAGGTGCATGAATGGCAAATAGCACCGGAGGCAGTCGTTAGACTGTTTCCATCGCTCTACGGGAAAGGCCGGC
Source organism: Acidobacteriota bacterium (assembly GCA_947465645.1). Next base: position 8,251 of record CANIBQ010000099.1, read on the forward strand.
GATCGCCGGCCTTTTCTGTTTATGGAGCGCCTGGGTATCGCTACAATCGGCCTCGACTGGGGGAACTGCGATGACGCGACGTGTCGTATTGGCTGTATCGCTCGGTGTGTTCGTCAGTGCCGTGTCCGCTCTTGCCCATCACAGTGCGGCCGCGGCCTACGACACTGGCCACAAGATCTCGCTGAAGGGCACGGTCACGAAAGTGGAATGGAAGAACCCGCACGTCTTCTATTACCTGGACGTGGCGGATGCCTCCGGCCGGGTGACCAACTGGTCCGTCGAGGCTTCGACGCCGAACCAGCTCTATCGGAGTGGCTGGCGGAAGGACGACCTGAAGACCGGGGACGCCGTCACTGTGACTGACTCGTCACCGGCCAGGAACGGGTTGCCCAAGGTGTACGGCGGCACGTTGACGCTGGCGGATGGCCGGAAGGTCTTCAGCGGCTCCGCGGCGACCGATCAATAGCCGCCTCCGCCAAGGCTTCGGCGCCCGGGGGATCTACTTCGGGAACGTCGGCGGCTTCTTGTGCTCGGGCCCCTGCACGCCCGCCACGGCATCGCCCAACGAGCGTTCGTTGTCGGCGCACCGCGCCGGCATGAGGCGAACGTCCTTGGCCATCCTGCGCACGTTGCGTCCATAGGTGAAGGGTTTCGTGTAGAACACCGGATCGTTGATCGTCACCGTCAAGCGGATGGCATCCGGACCGGTCTTCTGGAAGCGCTCCGTCATCCGCAGCTTGTCACTGTGCTCGAAACCCGCCGTGTCGAGCCAGGTTTCTTCCCTCATCCCGATGGTATCGACGACGAGGGTGTCGCCTTCCCATCTGCCGATCGAATGCCCCATCCACTCCGGGTAGTCGAGGATGTCCTCAGGGTGCCTGCGCCCATCGGTGTAGATCATTCGATAGTCGATGTGCTCCGTGATGATCGCGACCAGATCGGACGTCTGGATGATCTGGAACGGATTGGTCGACTGCAATCCTCTCGTCGGGCCGTAGGGCAGGCACTTGTACGACGGTGAATTGGCCATATCGACCTTGCGGTATCGCTCCGCGCCGAACGGCGTGAGGGAGATGTCTTCTCCCGGCAGGAGCATCCCGGAAATGTCGGCCGCGGGAGAAATCCAGATGCCCGTGAAGTCCGGACGCGACTGGACGGCCACGGTGCCACTCGCGATGACGAGCGCAAGAACGGTAGCGGCAAGTGTTTTCGGCATGTCGTCACGACCACCTTTTCGAGCGTGGCGCCTCAGCTTCGGACGAGGGCGACGTCCATTCGAGTATCGACCTGGACATCAACGGTTTTCGTCTGCGTCACATGGCCCGACGCGTTGACGGTAAAACTGATGGGGCCCTGGACGATCGTGTTGAACGTGTAACGTCCGCTCGCGCTCGTCGTCGTGCTGCGCCCTGCATCTGGACCGAATGTGATTCGAACGGTCGCGCCGGCGATCGGACGCCCAGTATTGGCCTCGGTCACGACCCCGGACAGGACAAACGCCGAGAGGATGGCCTTCGTGGCGACGGACACGCTGTCCGTGCCGTTGTCGTCGGTGCTCAGCACACGGACCTGCACATGAATGGCAGGCACGCGCGTCCGGTCGGGATCGGCGATGCTGAGCTTCTTGGACTCGACCGTTCGGCCGGGCCCCACACGCGGGACGGCATCGGCGCCGAAGGTCGCCGTATAGCCGTTGTGAAACTGCAGGTCCACCGCTTTGACCGTCGCGCCGGTCTGCCCTTTCGTTTCGTGCAGCTCGAAGCGCACGTGGTAGACGTGTCCCGCCTCCACGGTCAATTCACGGACGGCCTCGATGGATTCCACGGCGATCGCGGCCGTGACGAGTTCGGTTGGGGCCGTGGCGGCCCCGCAACCGACAAGAATTCCGCCGGCGGCCAGTAACGCGACGATGAAGATCCGGGGATACCTGATGACCATAGGCGCTGCGAAACAGTCAGACCTTATTGCAGACGGGACAGTTGCTCGAGCAACTTGCCCCTCGGACTATCGGCGGGCACGAACCGCTGCACGCGCTCGCCGGCGAACACCTCACCGGTGTAGATGTAGCCCCTCGAGTCGGTGGCGATCATGTGAAGGCCGAAGAACTGGCCGCCGCTCTCCCCCCCACGGTCCGAGGTTTAGCCACGCTTCGTTCCTGGCGGCGAGAGCATCAGCTCCTTCACGAACGTGCCGTCTTTCGTCGTGACGTGGATGCGGTCCGCGGCGCGATCGGCGGCGTGCGGTTCTTGTCGATGTGGATCGTCGATGGCGGCCGGGCGCAGCAATCCGACACGCCGAGCTCGGCCTCGAGCTCGAGGTTCGTCAGATCGTTCGGGCGGTTGTACACCCAGACCGTGTCGTCGTTGGGCGCGACGGCGAGGCCGGTGACGCCGCCAAGCTTCCACTTGTTCGGCAACGGTTTGGGCCAGTCCGGGTCGTACTTATAGCGTGGCGCGCCTTGACCCTGTGCGCCGACGGCGACATACAGGGCCATCAGGCACACGCCCGCGCTGACTACGGCTTTGCTCCTAGCGGCCATAGAGGAGCATTTCCTTCCCGGTGGGCATCACCACCTTCTGCAGGCGCAGAACATTCGAGCCGTCGGAGAAGCGATACCCGATAGCCGTGATCACGTCCCCCTTCTTGAGGGTGTTCGTGCCCCAACCATTTCCCGCCATGCGGGTGATGCTGGGACCGCCGACGTTCCACTTCTCGATCTTGCCGTCGGCGTCGACGTCCAGGCCAATCATCACGTGTGGATTGGCCCAGTCGTACCCGGTGACCGTGCCTTTCACGGTGATCTCCCGCGACGTATTCACCGGCCACGAGTGATGTGCGAATAACGGACCGGCAGCGGCAAGGATCCCGACTGCCGCGAGTGCAAGGATTTGTCGCCTGGTCATCACGCATACCTCCGAAACACGTGTTACGGGCTAGATCGGCTCGACGCCGGCGCGCGCGCAGAAATATTCCCACGCGCGATCGAGCGCCAGCGGCGAGAACTGTGTCGCACGCGAGAGCTCGACCTCGGCATCCGACAATCCTCGCGGCGTACCGATCGCCATCGCCTGCAACTGCACTTCCGCGTTGATCTTGAGGTAGATGGCCGCGATCACCGCCTGCTTCAGCGACGCGGCCGCGACCACCGCGCCGTGGCCGCGCATGAGCGCACAGGTGTTGCGGCCCAGCGTGGCCGCGAGATCGCGGCCCTGGTCCATCGTGCGCACCAGCATGTCCGTCTCCTTGAACTTGGCGGCGATATCCCAGAGCGGCACCTCCGGGCCGATGACGGACGCCACGTGCACGACCGGCTCCAGCGTGCGACCGGTGATGCCAAACGGGAGGACCGAATAGGCATGATTGTGCACCACCGCGTTGACGTCGCTGCGCATCTCGTAGATGGCGCCGTGAATCATGCGTTCACCGTAGGGCGTGCGATTGTCGGGGTCGAGCGAGCGGCCATCCTGCTCGAACCGGATCAGGTCAGGGAACTCGACGAGCTCGGGGCTGCGTGAGCGCGCCATGATGTAGCGTCTCGGATTCTCGGGATCCCGCACGCTGACATGCCCGAACGCATCGACGACCTCCTCGCGCGCAAGGATCCGATTGGCCGCGACCAGGCGTCTGAATTCGATTCGATCCGTGAGCCGTCCGGCGTCCTGTGCGAACGCCGCACGCGCGGCGAGCGGCCCCGCCGCAAGCATGCTGAGGGCGGTGCGAACGAACTCACGGCGAGCGACGCGTGCGTCCGGGCTGTTCATGGCTGTTGCGGTGCTGATGCGCCGCGGCCGCGTGCCCCCTCCCCCGGGAGGGAACCCAGCTTGCTACCGTCAGGGAGCAAGGCCTGCACGAGTTGGCCAAACGGTCCACCGTTTGCGGCGACCCGCAGCGTGACCGTCACTTCGTCCCCCGGCTTGAAGGACCTCGCGCGATAGCCCTCAAGATAGATCGTGTTCGGGGCCTGAGTTTCCGCACGCCACAGCACGGCCTGGCCGTTCTCCCCTTTGACGTCAACTGCCAGCACACAGTGGGGATTGGACCACAGCCATGTCTTGACAGTGCCTTTCAACGTCACGAATGTGTCTGCGTAGAGGAACGTGCCGGTGTGATGTGCTGCCAGGGGACCTGGCATCAGAAGCCCGACAACAGCAGCGAACACGACCGCCCGCCCATTTCTCATTGTGCACCCCTCCATTCGACTACTTGCCGCTGCTCACGGCATCGCCATACATCTCGTTGTAGGCGGCGATCTCTGACGGCGAGCAGTACCGCGTCATCACGTCGGTTCGCGGATCCTGCAACGCCAGCGGCATCTTCATCGTCTGCCACGGTCGTGTGTACATTTTCGGGTCTTCGATCGTCTCTGACCATTCCAACGAGTCATGGTCCAGGCGCCGGAACGTCTCCGTGACACGCAACTGGTCGCTGATCGGGCGGCCCGTGTTGTCGAGCCACACACGCTCTTCCGGCATGGTCCCAACCGTCTGGACCTCGAGCGTGTCATCGTCGAGCCACGTGCCGACCGAGTACCCCCACCACCGCGCTTCACGGAACTTGCCGTCTATTTCCACGCCGCCGTCCACTAACGTGGGGAGCGAGCGGCCGTCGGTCCAGATGATGCGCCACCGGTTGTCGTACTGATACAGCATCGCGAGCTTGTACTCGTCCTGGAAAATCTGGATGCCGAGGTCGTAGTGATTGTGGCGCGCCATCCCCAGCGGCTCGCAGCGAACCCTGGGATCGTTGGTCGCAGCCGGGGAGACCGCGTCGATGCCCTCGAGAGCCTTGTGGGACTTGTACACGGCCAGGCCGTAGGGCGTGTACGGCAGCTCATTCTCGGGTCTGCCGTTGTTTGGCTTCAGGTGCACGCCGAATGACTGATTCGTGACCTGCCGGTTTCCTGGTAACCCACCCCACATCCCGGCAAGGCTGCGCCTCGGGGCCGGTTTCCTGTCTTTCTCCGAGAGTGGCGGGCGAACCGGAACCGGGTCGGGCCAGGTCGGAGTGCCACTCGTCTGAGCAATCGGCTCAGCTGGAAAGAGCGCCGCGGTCAACAAGCCGATCACCAAAACCCCAGGGCGACTTCGCATATAGGAACCTCCCTCGGACCCTCCCGTTCCAGCAGGTCCGGATTCTATCTCCACTGGTCAGCCTCCTTTCGTGTAATCTCTGCGTCGAAGAAAGGAGCGTTAGAGGATGTGCAACCGTCTCATCGGCCTGGTCCTCGCGGTGGCGACACTGGCATGTTCGTCCCCCATGTTCGCGCAGACGGTCCGTCCACGGGACCTGTCTGGAGTGTGGGTGAGAGCGCAGGGGTACGGCCGCAGCTTCAACCCAAAAGAGGAGCCTCCGATGCAGCCCTGGGCAGCGGAGCGTTTCCGAGCCGCCCGGCAGGGCATCAGCGACCCCACGCAACAGGGACGAGACGAACTGGACCCGGTGGTCTCGAACTGTGCTCCGGTTGGCATGCCGCGGCTCATGCTGTTTCCCCGCGCCTTCGAGATCATCCACGTACCTGACCGGATGCTCATGCTGTTCGAGTGGGATCACATGGTGCGGCAGATCTTGACGAATGGGCAGAAACCGCCTGAGGATCCGGATCCCATCTGGCTGGGGTACTCGACGGGCCGGTGGGATGGCAACACGCTGGTCGTCGACACGGTAGGCCTGACCGACCAGACCTGGCTCGATAGCGTCGGGCATCCGCACAGCGACGCGCTGCGCGTCGTGGAGCGCATCCGGCGCGTGAGCGCGGACACCCTGGAGATCGACTTCACGTTCGACGATCCGAAAGCGTACTCAAAGCCCTGGACGGGAAAGGTCGGCTACACGCGGATGCCAGGCTGGCAGATCATCGAACATTTCGCGTGCGAGAACAAAGAGTTGTACGGCGACATCCTGTTGAAGGGAGCACAACAATGAACAGGTTATTGACTGTCCTGGTGGCCGCCGGTCTGCTCATGGCCGCCGGTCCGACATTGGCCCATCACTCCATGGCGATGTACGACTCGACGCGCGCGATCACCCTGACGGGGACCGTGACGGAGTTCCGGTTGACCAATCCTCACATACAGATTCTTTTCGACGTGAAGCCCGAGCAGGGCGACATCCAGCATTGGAGTTCCATCGGTGACAATCCAGTGGTCTTGCGCAGGAAAGGCTGGAACAGGAACACCATCAAGCCCAACGATCAGATCACGATCACCGGCTATCCCGCGAAAGACGGCCGCCCCCTCATGACGACCGACAAGCTCGTGTTAAACGGCAAGGAAATGGACTAATCCATTACTTGAAGTTGGATGCGCCGGGAAACCCGGTGGCGTCGGCGAGTTGAGCCAGGCTCAGCACCTGCCCGACCGTCGCCCGGCCGTCGATCACCCAGGTCGGATAGCTCTGCACGCCGGCCCGGTTGCATGACGGCGACTGCGGGGCATTTTGCCCGGCGGGGCTGCATTCGATGTACGGGAGACGGCCGGCTGACGCCCCGAACAGCCGCTTCTGTTCCTGGCAGTGCGGACACCACGAAGCGCCGTAGAACAGGACGCCTTCCTCGGTCAGGTGCTCCGCCAGCGCGCGAATCTTGGGGTCTTCCGGCCCGGCGGGCTCAGGTTGCGGAGCGATGTAGTTGCCGTGGAGCACCAGGATGACCACGGCCGCGAGCGCGCCACGGCCGGCGATCAATCCCACCCACGAGCGATGCGCCATCTGCGGGGGCCGTTGCGACACTACCAGCGCAAGTGCGGCCGTCATGAGGGCGAGCGACGTCAGGCAGTACGGACACGCGGACTCGAGAATCGTCAGCGACACCCCCGTCAGGTAGACGCTGTAGCAGACGCCGAAGAGCGCGACGGTCCAGGCGTACGACCACTGCTTGTCCGCGCGGGGGACGAACGCGATGCCGGCGAGCGCGGCGTAGCCGATCAGTCCCCAGAGGGATGTCGGCAGGCCGAACAGCGTCGCCCAGGGGCTCGTGAGGACGGCGTCGCATCCTCCACCGGCGGAACAACCCTGCAGGGCGCCGCCACTGAATGCGGCCCACGTCAGGTACCCCGTCAGCGCCATGCCCAGGATACTGATTGCCAGAAGCGGCCAATTGGGCCCGGTCCGGAGTGCCCGTGCTTCGGACTGGGGTTTCGATGCTCGTCGTGTTTTTGATTGTCTGCTCATCTCGCCTCGCGCCGCGATAGTAACCGAACGCGGCGCGTTGGGCTATTCTACGACTGCTCCTTACCCGCCGACAGAATCAGGTGTCCCATATGCGTCCCTGGGTCCGCAGCGCGCTCATGCTCAAGAACGCCCTCCTTCGCCGGCCGCCGGTCCGCCGTGTGGCTTCAGCAAAGCTCCCCACCGACTTCGGCGAGTTCGACATTCACGTGTTCAAGAATGCCTTCTCCGGCGAGACGCATGTCGCGCTGGTCCTCGGAGAGATCGGCAATGGCGAGGACGTGCTCACCCGCGTCCATTCCGCCTGCCTGACGGGCGACCTGTTTCATTCCGCGCGATGCGACTGCGGCCAGCAACTGCACGCGGCGATGCAACGGATCGCCGACCAGGGCCGTGGCGTGCTGCTCTATCTCGACCAGGAGGGGCGTGGCATCGGGCTCGTCAACAAGATTCGCGCCTACGCCCTTCAGGACCAGGGCGTCGACACGGTCGAGGCGAACGAACGTCTCGGTTTTCCAGCGGACATCCGGGACTATCGCGCCGGGCTCCAGATACTCCGCCGCCTCGGCGTGAAGACGATGCACCTTCTGAGCAACAATCCGCGCAAGCTGGCCGGCGTTACGAGCGAAGGCCTGTCGGTGAGCGAGCGGCTGCCGATCGAGATTGCGCCAACGGAGTGGAGCTCGCGGTACCTGAAGACCAAGAAAGAGAAGCTGGGGCACCTGCTCTCGTCGGTGTAGCGCGTGAAAGGGCAGCTCTCCGCCGGTTGGCGTGTGTGGCCCGCGCTCGTGGCCTCACTCGTCGTCCTCAACGCATCGCTCACGTTCGAAAATGTGTGGCCGACTCCCAGGATCAGTTGGGGGCGCGCGCTGTCGTTCGAGCTCGCGCTGTGCGTCCTGCTCCTGGCGGTCGCGCATCGGTGGGCGGGGCGGGCGGCGCGACGCGTCCTGCCGGCCATCTGGATCGTGCTGGTCGCGGGACACTACCTCGACGTGACCGCCCCGGGGCTCTACGGGCGCGACGTCAACCTCTACTGGGACTCTCAACATCTGGGCAACGTCGCCGCGATGCTCGCGCGCGCGGCGCCGTGGTGGATGATCGCGACGATGGCTGGAGCCGCGGTCCTGGCCGCGGCCCTGGCGTACACGCTGGCGCGCCTCGCGTTCGCCCGGGTCGCGCCGGCGATGAATCACGGAGGATCGCGGCTCGTGCTCGGCTCATTGGCGGCCATCGCGATCGTCCTGTTCGCCGGCCAGCGGCTTTCTCCGGGATTCCCGGCGCCTGTGGCATTTGCCGCCCCGGTGACGGAGGCGTTCGCTCGACAGGCGCGCTTCGTGCTGTCCATGGTGGGGCCGGGAGCGGTGGCGCCCGCCCTCGGCCCCAGCCCGGCGCTCGACACCGGCCTTCGGGGCCTCGGCGGCGCCGATGTGCTGCTCGTCTTCGTCGAGTCGTACGGCGCGGTGACCTACGAGACGCCCGCGATCGCCTCCGGGCTCGCCGCGAGCCGGGCCGACTTCGAGACCGCCATCCGCGAGACTGGTCGTCAGGTCGTGTCGGCCTACGTGGAGTCTCCGACGTTCGGCGGCAGCTCATGGCTGGCGCATCTGAGCCTGTTGTCGGGGGTGGAGGTACGCGACCAGTATGCGTACACGTCGTTGATGGCATCGCGGCGAGAGACGATCGTCACCAACTTCGCGCGACGCGGCTACCGGACCGTGGCGCTGATGCCGGGCATGCGGCAGGCCTGGCCGGAAGGGGCCTTCTACGGCTTCGACGTGATCTACGGCCGGGATCTCCTGGCCTATGAGGGACCGCAGTTCGGCTGGTGGAGTATTCCGGATCAGTATGCGCTGGCCAAGCTCGACGCGCTCGAACGCCACCGCGCGCCGCGCGCCCCGCTCTTCGTCGTCTTCCCGACGAGCACGACACACGCGCCCTTTGGTCCCGTGGCTCCCTACCAGGCCGACTGGTCGCGCGTGCTGACCAAGGACGCCTACGACAAGGCCGACGTCGAGCGGGCGATGGCCATCCTTCCCGACCTGACCAGCCTCGGCCCGAGCTACGTCCGCGCCATGGCCTACGAGTACGCGTCGCTTGCCGGCTACCTTCGCCAGCGCACAGACGACGCGATCATGATCGCCATCGGCGATCACCAGCCGCCTGCGGCCGTGAGCGGAAAGGGCGCGCC
>CANIBQ010000100.1 GCA_947465645.1 Acidobacteriota bacterium
CAGGCGCTCGCCGATCGCGCGGTCTCATGCGTGGTGCAGCGGGAGTTCGGGACCAGCGACCACGGCCCTGTCATCGCGACGTTCGACCTGGGACAACCCGCGTCGCCTGGTCCGTCTACTCCGCCGTCAACTCTCTTCTAGAGCAGTTTCTATTCGTACGTAGTGGCCGGCTTTAGCCGGACCTTGTGGGCGTCGGCTTTTCACGACGGTCCGGCTGAAGCGGGACACTACGTACAAATGAAAAACGGTCTAGCAGGGGCTGGCCGGCGGCAATTCTTCGGCCTTCGACCATCCCTCTGCGAGTTCCTCCCCGCCCGCGAGATGGTTGAGCAGGAAATCAGCATTGCGAAAGGCCTCGCGGAGCAGCTCGGCATCGAGGGACCGGCTCCTGTCGCGGCATTGCCGTGCTGCCTCGACCCTGACGAGACCGAGCGCCGCCTCGATCCCCCGGACGATCGACAGCACGCCGCGGCCCTGATAGGCGGTCCAGGACGCAAACGCCTTGGCCGCAAGATACCGGTTCACCGGCGCGCTCCAGTCCGGCCACGCCGGCACCACGTATCGCGCGAACGCCTCGGCCAGCATCTGCTCGTCGGGCTCCGGCGTGAATTCATCGGGAACCGCGGCGATCACGCCCGCGAAAAACGCGAGGCTCTCGTCGAGCGCCCGCTGCGGCGGCGCCTCGACGACGCCGCCTGGCAGCGCGGCGATCGCGTCGAGCAACGAGCCGGTGCCGGGTGTGTAGGCGCGCAGGAGCCGTGCGTCACGCGTCAGCGTCGCGATCACGCTCTCCGGCGACATCGACGGGTCGGCGCATCGCCGCACCATGTGGCGCTCCCATGCGGAATACGCCTCGAGACCCATCAGCATGTGTGGATGCAGCAGCGGCGGCCACGCGTCCGGATCGACGACGAGCCCGTCATAGGCCGCGGGCGGAAACGCGGCAGGAGATTCGACGACCTCGAGCGGCACGTCGTCGCGAAACAGCATCGACGCGGCAGTCGGACAGTAGTGCGTCAGCGAGATGAACGTGCCTCGCCGGTCGCGAACGGCAACCCGCGGGAAATGGCGGCAGGTCGACGGCAGGAGCGGCTCGCCCAGATCGCGGTGGACGACGCACAGGCCGGAGTGGCGGTGATAGAACACGCAGTCGCCGCCGGAGGTCCGGGCAATCATCGCGCCGGCATCATCCGGCAGATCCTCCTGGATGAACACCGTACCGCCAGCCGGCATCCCTGGTGCGACCAACTGTCCGGCTGCCATCGCCTGGTCGTGGCTCAGGTAAATAGGGAGCTCAACAGCCACATCCCAGTCCGACGTACAGCAGACGCCGGAATGTTCGCACTGGTAATCCGCGTGAATGCTCAGCGAAAAGATCGGACCCACCTCTGGAGGATAACTTGCAGATTCCACCAGCATGAGACCTTTCTTGCTGCTGTGCTGTGCGCTGTTGTGGATGCCCGTCTCTGCCGTGGCGCAGGCGCCCATGGTCAACGACGTCACCGCCGGACAGGTCATGCTGGATCGCCTCGGCTTTTCGTCCGGCGAAATCGACGGCCGCCTGGGGAGCAACGTCAAAGGCGCCGTCACCGCCTTTCAGAATTCGCGGGGGCTGCCGGCGACCGGCCGGCTGGATGCGGCGACATCGCAGCGGCTCAACGAGGAGGCCGGGGGAGTACCGCCGCTCGTTACCTACGTGATCACGGACGCGGACGTCGCCTGGCCGTTTACGCCTGACATCCCCGCCGACATGATGGAAAAGAGCAAGCTGAATGCGCTCGCGTACCGCGATGCGCTGGAAGGTCTGGCGGAGAAGTTCCACGTGAGCCCGACGCTGCTCCGCCGGCTGAATCCGCGCTCGACGTTTGAACGCGCGGGCGAACAGCTCACGGTTCCACACGTGATGGTCGAGGACGTGGCTCCGGCAGTGGAAGCCGCCCCGGCGGGCGGGCGTGGTCGAGGGGCGGCTCCCGTCGGCACCTCGGGTCAACCGGCCGTCACCGTCTACGTCACGAAGGCCACGAGCGCGCTGACGGTCGAAGAGGACGGCGGTCGCGTGATCTTCCACGCGCCTGTGACGAGCGGCAGCGAGCACGACCCGCTGCCAATTGGCACCTGGAAAGTGAAGGGGGTTCAGCGGAATCCCACGTTCTACTACAACCCCGATCTCTTCTGGGACGCCGACCCGGCGCATTCGAAGGCGAAGATTCCGGCAGGGCCGAACAACCCCGTCGGCGTCGCATGGATCGACCTCACGAAGGAGCATTACGGGATTCACGGAACGCCCGAACCTTCCAAGGTCGGCCACGCCGAGTCGCACGGATGCGTGCGGCTGACCAACTGGGATGTCCAGCGCGTCATGGCCTGGGCGCGCGCGGGCGCGACGGTGATCTTCAGATGAAGCGCTTCGAACGCCGCCGCGCAGAGCGTCTGCGCCGCAGCGCGCTCATGATCGGCCTGAGCTTCGCGCTGGGGGCGCTCGTCGATACGGCGCTCACGTGGCGCGTGCACGAGTTCGACCCGGGCGGCGAAACAGCGACCGCGGTTGAGAGGCCTGCGAGTGACACGACCCTCGATGGGGGCGAGATTTCGGGGCCCCCGCTGGTGGCAGCGACCGGTATCGTGCCTCCTGGAACCGAAATTGAGCTGCTCCGCGGCCGCCGCCTGCAGATTCCGGTCGAAGGCGTGAAGCCCTCGGCCCTCGTCGACACCTTCACCGACAGTCGCGCCTTCGGACGACCGCATGACGCGATCGACATCATGGCGCCAAAGGGTACGCCCGTTCTCGCGGTCGAGGACGGCACGGTGGCGAAGCTCTTCACGAGCGTCGCTGGCGGCATCACCGTTTACCAGTTCGACCCATCCGGGATGTTCGTCTACTACTACGCGCACCTCGACTCGTACGCGCGCGGGCTTGGCGAAGGACAGGCGATCCGCCGCGGCGACACGATCGGCTATGTCGGCAGCACGGGAAACGCTTCCGATGATGCACCACATCTGCACTTCGGGATAGACCGCCTGACAGAGGGCCGCCAGTGGTGGAAAGGCGAGCCGATCAACCCGTATCCGGTCCTGAAGTAACGTGCTGACTGGGTGGCTAAAGCACCAGCAAGTGCATATTACCCAGATACTTAGCCACATTACAGAAGTATTACAGTTCTCGTTTCGCGTAGCTGTTATCGTGCACACGCTCGTCAACAACCACGACCACAACGAGGACAGTGACTGAAATGGCGCAACCGACACTGATGTACGGCCGCAAGTACCAGAAGGGTATCAACGTGATCACGGCGGTCGCGATGACCGCGTTTCACATCGGCGCGATTGCCGCGCTCTTCTACGTGGACATCGGGGCCATCGTCACGGCGATGCTGCTCTGGGTCATGGCCGGCTCCCTCGGCATTGGCATGGCCTATCACCGCCTGCTGACGCACCGCGGCTACAAGACCTACAAGTGGGTTGAATATTTCCTGACGTGGTGCGGCACGCTCGCCCTCGAGGGCGGCCCGATCTTCTGGGTGGCCACCCACCGCATTCACCATCAGAAGTCCGACCGCGAAGGCGATCCGCATACGCCGCGCGAAGGCGGCTGGTGGGCGCACATGGGCTGGATCATGTTCGGGCAGGGACTGCACCAGGACGCCGCGGTGCTCGCGCGCTATGTCCCGGATCTCTCGCGCGACCCGGTGCACCGCTGGTTGTCCACGTGGCACTGGACGTCGAACGTCATCGTCGGCCTCCTCCTGCTGGCGTTCGGCGGCATCCCCTACGTGCTGTGGGGCATCTTCTTCCGCACGACCTGGGGCCTGCATTCGACCTGGCTGGTCAACTCGGCCACGCACCTCTGGGGCTCGCGCCGTTTCAAGACGCGCGATGACTCGACCAACAACTGGTGGGTTGCGCTGCTGACGTTCGGCGAAGGCTGGCACAACAACCATCACGCGCATCCGACGTCGGCGCGCCACGGCCTCGCCTGGTACGAGTTCGACGTGAACTGGATCTTCATCAGCACCCTGCGGGCGCTGGGTCTCGCGTGGGACATCAAGGTCGCCAAGATTGCCGAGGATGTGCCCTACGAAGAGAACGATCGCCCGGTGATCGAAGACGAGGACGCCGTCGCGTAAGCCCCTATAATCGCCTTCGTGACACGTCGTCAGAAGGCGATTGCCTTTTTCGTCGCACTCTGCGTCCTGCTGGTGGCGGCGGCGGTGTCGCTCAACATCGGCTGGATCGTCACCAATACCGGCCGCGTCACCGCGCTCGTCCTCGGCATCATCTCCTTCGCCCTGATCATCGCGGGGCTGATCGTCTACACCGTGTTCCTCGTGCTCGAAATCAAGCGCAACGAGGATCACGACACCTTCATCAACGCGGTCACCCACGAGCTCAAGACGCCGATCGCGTCGATCAAGCTGTACCTGCAGACGCTGCAGACGCGGCCTGTGGAAGAGGATCAGCGCCGCCACTTCTACGACATCATGCTCGCCGACGCCGACCGGCTGCAGCACACCGTCGAGCAGGTGCTGAAGGCCGGCGCGGTCGGGCAGAAAGCGAAGATCGTCGCCCGCGGCACCGTCGACATGGCGGCGCTCACGCGCGAGTGTGTCGACCTCGCGATCGTGCGTCATCACCTCCGGGAGAACGCGATCGCGTTCGAAGCGCATGATGCCGGCGCCCTGGCGGTCCGCGGCGACGCCGAGGAATTGCGGATGGTGGTCACCAACCTGCTGGACAACGCGGTGAAGTACTCCACCGACGTTCCGCGCGTCGTCGTCTCGGTGGCCGCGCCGGCGCCTGACACGATCTGGGTGCGCGTGCAGGATCGCGGCGTCGGCATTCCCCACAAGCAACTGAAGCGGATCTTCAGGCGCTTCTACCGCGTCCAGACCCGCGGCCTGAAGCAGGTGAAGGGCACTGGGCTGGGGCTGTACATCGTCAAGTCGATCGCGAAAGCGCACGGGGGCCGCGTATTCGCGCAAAGCGAGGGCGAGGGGCGCGGCGCGACCTTCACGCTGGAGCTGCCCCGCCTCGCGTCATGAGCCGGATCCTCATCGTCGAAGACGAGGAGCACATCGCCGAGGGCCTTCGCTACAACCTGGAGGCCGATGGCCACGAGGCGGCGATTGCCGCCGATGGCGAGCGCGCGCTCGCGTGGCTTCTCGAAGAGCGTCAGCCGTTCGACGTGGTCATCCTCGACGTGATGCTTCCCGGCAAGGACGGCTTCACCGTGGCGACCGAGCTGCGCGCCGCGGGACAGTTCGTCCCGATCCTCATGCTCACGGCACGCGCCGGTGCCGCCGACGTGCTGCGCGGATTCGAGGCGGGCGCCGACGATTACCTGCCGAAGCCGTTCGAGCTGTCGATCCTCGTCGCGCGCGTCCGCGGATTGCTCCGCCGGCGGCGCTGGAACGAGGGGGATGTCTTTACGTTTGCCGGCCGGACGATCGACTTCACGGCGATGGAAGTACGCGCCAACGGCAAGTCACATCAGCTCACCGTCATGGAATGCGAGCTGCTGCGCTACCTGGTGAAGAAAGCGGGACAGCCCGTGTCTCGCCGCGCGATTCTCGAGGAAGTGTGGAACCTGCACGAGAGCACCGACACACGCGCGATCGACAACTTCATCGTCCGGCTTCGGCGGTACATCGAAGAGAATCCCTCGTCCCCGCAGTTTCTGCAGACCGTGCGAGGGGTGGGCTACCGGTTCATGCCCCAGCCATAAAGTGACGCGAACAGGTGCCCGGAAGATTCAAAACTTGAGTCTGTCCTTCACTGGGGTCTGACCCCACAACGGGGCGTCACTGGGGTCAGACCCCCGTAACTCTCGCGCTTTCCACTTCTCCACTTTTCTACTTGTAGAATGCTGCCATGCCTGCCAGCGACACGATCGAGGCCGAAGGCCACCTGATCGACTCGGGCCTTCTCTCCTCGATCTTCGACAAGATTATCGAGTTCAAGGCCTCGTACGAAATCCTCGACTTCCATATCGGTCGCACCAACGACGACCCGTCCCGCATCGAGATGCGCATCACGGCACCCGATACGGCGACGCTCGACGACATCCTGCAGCAGCTCACCGGTTTCGGCGCGCACCCCATCCGGGAGCGCGACGCGCTCATGCGGCCTGCCGAGAAAGATCGCTGCGTCCCGGACGACTTCTATTCGACGACGAACCATCGGACCCACGTGCGGATGGGCGGACGCTGGATCGAGGTCGAGAACCAGCGGATGGATGCGGTGATCGTCGCGTCGGGCGACCGCGCCGCCTGCCGCAAGCTGCGCGACGTCCGCGCGGGCGAGCCGGTCATCTGCGGCCACGACGGCATCCGCGTGACGCCGGAATTCAGGGAGCGCGATCGTCTCGGCTTTGCGTTCATGAGCAACGACGTCTCCTCCGAGCGGCGGGTGGAAGGCAGCGTCTCGCGGATCGCGGCGATGATGCGCCAGGTCAAGGAATCGGGCGGGCGCATCGCGGTGGTTGCCGGCCCGGTCGTCATCCACACCGGGGGCGTGGAGCATTTCTCCGAGCTCATTCGCCTTGGGTTCGTCGACCTCGTCCTGGCGGGGAACGCGCTCGCCGTTCACGACGTCGAGTTTGCGCTCTCGGGGACGTCGCTCGGGATCGACCTCGCCGCCGGCGCGCCGGTCGAGCAGGGCCATCGCAATCACATGGCGGCGATCAATACGATCAATCGCGCCGGCGGGATCAAGCCTGCGGTCGAGAGCGGCGTGCTGAAGGCAGGGGTCATGTACGAGTGCGTCAAGCACGGGGTGGAGTACGTGCTCGCCGGCAGCATTCGCGACGACGGTCCGCTGCCCGACACGGTGATGGACCTCGTCGAGGCGCAGGAACTCTACGCGGCGGCGCTCTCGAAGAACGTCCAGCTCGTGCTGATGCTGTCGTCGATGCTCCACAGCATCGGCGTAGGCAACATGCTGCCGTCGTGGGTACGGGTGGTCTGCGTGGATATCAATCCCGCGGTCGTCACCAAGCTGAGCGACCGCGGGTCACAGCAAACCGTCGGCGTCGTCACCGACGTCGGCCTGTTCCTGCACCGCCTGGCGGAACGGCTCCGAGCCGAGAGCCTAGAGCCCAAAGCCTAGAGCCCATCAGACCACCGCGCGAGCAGCGGGCGCCCGCTCGTGCAGCGCCTCGGAGACGCGCGTCAGCGCCTGCTCCAGCCCGGCCCTCGTGCGAGGCGTGCCGAGACAGAGCCGGACGCCTCTCGGATGCTGATCGCCCGCCGCGAACTCCGCCGATCCGTTGAGGATGACGCCGCGCGCGCGTGCGGCAACGACGAAGGCCTCCGACGACCACCGCCCGGGCAGGTGCAGCCAGATGTGGGGGCTCGAGGGATGCGTCTGCAGCCGCTCTCCTGCGAGCACCCGATTCGCGATTTCGTGACGCGCCGCGGTCTCGTGGCGCTTCCATTCCGCGATCCGCGCGGCGGTGCCGTCCTCGATCCAGCCACACAGGAGATCCGCCCCAATAGGCGAGGGCATGATCATCGTCGCCCAGATCGCCTGGGTGATCTTCTCGAGAATCGCCGGCGCCGCCACCGCGCACCCGAGCCGCATCCCCGGAAAGAGGCTCTTCGACATGGCGGTCACGAAGATCGTGCGATCGGGGATGAGCGTCATCAGCGGGGCGCGCTCGGGCGATTGGAAGCCGTAGGTGTCGTCCTCGACCACGATCAGGCGGTGCTTGGTCACGAGCGCGGCAATCTGCCGCCGCCGGCGCTCGGTCATGATGGCCGACGTCGGGTTCTGCAGGCGCGGCATGCAATAGAGGACGCGCGAACGCCCGGTGCGGCACGCCGCGTCGAGCGCATCGGGGCGCAGCCCCTCGGCGTCCATCGACACGCCTCGAATCTTGAGGTGCAGATGCTCGGCGAGCCCCTTCATACCCGAATAGGTCAGCTCCTCGACGAGCACCGTCTCGCCCGGCTTGGTGATGGCGGAGAACACCGTGGCCATCGCATGCTGCGCGCCGGCGGTCAAGGCGATGTGCTCGGGGCTGACCCGCACGCCGAGCTGCGCGAGCCACGCCGCCATCCCCTGACGGTGGCGGAGGTGGCCGGGAGGGCGCACGTAGCCAAGCAACTGCGTCCACGGCAGCACGCGGCGCTGGAACAGCCGCGACTCGAGCACGGCGACCTCCTGGTCTGGCATCAGGACGTTGATGCTCAGGTCGATCGGACCGTCCTCGCGGTCGTCCACCTCGGCGCCGCGGATGAACGTCCCGCGCCCGACGTGGCCGGAGGTCAGGCCGCGACGCGCCGCCTCGGTGTAGGCACGCGTGACGGTCGTCACGGTCACGCCCAGGTGGCCGGCAAGGTCGCGGTGTGGAGGCAGCCGGGTACCCGGCCGCAGCGCCCCGGTCTTGACGTCCTCGTCAATCGCGTCGGCAATCGCCCGGTACTTGGGCGCCCCCCGTCCGTCGAGATTCGGCAGCCACATTGTCATCACCGCAATATATGGATTGAACCTGGAGCAATACAAGGATCGTCTTATTGATTGTCAGACAATTGTCCCCATAGGACGGGGGTCAGACCCCGGTGACGACCACACTCAGATCCGGTCAGGTCTTTCGAGCGGTGGGCACGTTCCGCACGAGTGGTAGGCTTAACTGCATGGGCAAACGTATTTTTCTATTTCTTTTGACCAACATCGCGATCGTCGTGATGTTGTCGCTCGTTCTCAGCATCCTCGGGGTCGGCAGCTACGTCGGGCCGGGCGGCCTCAATTACCAGTCGTTGATGATCTTCTGCCTCGTCTGGGGCATGGGCGGCGCGTTCATCTCGCTGCAGATGTCGCGATGGATCGCCAAGCGGGCGACGGGCGTTCAGTTGGTGGACGGACGGTCGGGCAACCCCGAGGCCGACTGGCTCTATGCCACGGTGCAGCGCCTCGCGCAGACCGCCAACCTGCCGATGCCCGAGGTCGGCATCTATGAATCGGCCGAGGTCAACGCCTTCGCCACGGGACCGAGCAAGAACCGGAGCCTGGTGGCGGTGTCGTCAGGCCTGATGCGCGCCATGCGACGGGACGAAGTCGAGGGCGTCCTGGCGCACGAAGTCGCCCACATCTCCAACGGCGACATGGTGACCATGACGCTGCTGCAGGGCGTGATCAACGCCGTCGTCATGTTCCTCGCGCGGATCATCGCGTTTGCCTTCGTCAGGGGAAACTCACGCGACGACCGCGGCGGTTCCCCGATGATGAGCTGGGTCGTGATCATGGTGCTCGAGATCGGCCTCGGCATCCTCGGATCCCTCATCACCGCCTGGTTCTCGCGCCAGCGGGAGTTCCGCGCCGATCGTGGCGCTGCCACGTTCGCCGGCCGCGACCGCATGCTCGCCGCGCTTCGGCGCCTGGCCGCGAACCGCGAGCTCGTGGACACGCAGCACCAGGCGCTCGCGACGTTGAAGATCAATGGGACGAAGGGATGGATGGTGTTCTTCTCCACCCACCCGCCGATCGAAGCGCGAATTGCCGCGCTCGAGCGATTCCAGGGTTAACGCCGGGCGATCGAGAAGTTCCGCCGGGCGTCCAGGTCGCCCACGTTGATGTCAGTGTCACCAGGCTGCGTGTCGAGCGTCTCGCCGGCACGCAGCTCCACTTCCAGCCGGTACTTTCCCTTCGGGACTTTGATCGTGTAGCCGCCGTTGGTCGCCGTTGAGGCTTCGAATCGGGCGCCGGTCTCGACGTCGATCGCGACCACCTTCCGCGCGCTGAGCGCGGTGGTACCGTCGGCAGTGCTGACGACTCCCGCGATCGTACCGCCGGCGCCGGGCGGCGTTATTCCCGCTCCGAAGATCGGTCCGCGTGGGCCGCACCCCAGGCTCATCAACAGAATCGCCGTGACCACCGCCACACGTGCCTTCATGAGTTACTCCAGACGGTCCGAGCATCCGCCTTCGCCGAGGCTTCGTCGTGACATGAGCCGGACACTACGTCCGGCGCGTGCAATGGGAAGACCACCGGACGCGATAAGCTAGGCGCATCGTGCACAAAACACTGATTTCTACCGACGCGCTCGCTTCCCACCTCGACAGTTCCTGGGCAATCGTCGACTGCCGCTACGACCTCGCCACCGACGACTGGGGACGCGAGCAGTACCGCGCCGCGCATATTCCCGGCGCCGTGTACGCAAGCCTGTCGCACGATCTCTCAGGACCGCTCACCGGCACCAACGGCAGGCACCCGATACCCTCCGTTGATCAGTTGGCAGCGACATTTGGGCGCCTCGGCATCGGTCCCGACACCCAGGTCGTGATGTACGACCAGGACGCCGGATCATGGGCGAGCCGCATGTGGTGGATGCTGCGCTACGCGGGGCACGACGCGGCGGCAGTGCTCGACGGAGGCTGGGCCAAATGGACGCGCGAAGGCCGGCCCACCCGATCGGGCGACGATGCGCGGCCTGCGGCCACGTTCACACTGCGCGTGCGTCCCGAGATGCGCCGCGACGTGGCGGACGTCGAAGCCATCGTCCGCGATCGGTCGGCGCTGCTCGTCGACGCCCGCGCGCCCGAGCGATTCGAGGGGCGGTCAGAGACGGTCGATCGCAGCGCGGGACACATTGCCGGCGCCATCAACCATTTCTACAAATGGAACGTGGCGGATGACGGAACGATGCTGCCGGCCGATGCGTTGCGGAAGAAGTTTGACGCGCTGCTGAGCGGGAAGCGGCCCGATGAGATCGTGATGTATTGCGGCTCCGGCGTAACCGCCTGCCACAACCTGCTGGCGATGGAGCACGTGGGCCTGACGGGGACGCCGCTCTACCCGGGCTCCTGGTCGGAGTGGTCGAGCGACCCGGCGCGCCCCGCGGCGAAGGGCCCGGCGGCACCCGGCAAGTAAGAACGTACCGTCACCGTAAACCCCTGCTGGTTCGGCGCAGCGTACTGGCGATGGGTGTGAATGCGGGAGTACGGAATCTTCGCGAGGACCGCCGCCTCGGCGCTCGGCTCCGGAAGTAGCTGGATCGTCACGTCACCCGGCGCCGATGAGAAATCCCGCGACGCGTCCGCCGTCACAAACCCGACGATGAACGCCTCACCGGCGATCTTGTGAATCTCGTAGCTGCGATATCGACGCGTGGCGAAGAGCGGCGCGTTCGGCAGCCCCGGCGAGTAGGTGTATCCGTAGACGCCGTCGGGCAGGATGTTCACGCCCGCGCCTTCCTCCTGCTCGGTCACCACGCGGACCCCGCCTGATTTGCGAAGCGTTTCCTGATCCGCCCTCGTTGGCGTATTCGCGTAAACGACTTTACCCATGTCGGTCGATTATATCGGCTGAGCTTAGCGTCCGACGCCGGCGGGGCAGGAGACGCCCGTGCCCCCCATGCCGCAATATCCGCCCGGATTCTTCGCCAGGTACTGCTGGTGATAGTCCTCGGCGTAGTAAAACGGAGGCGCTTGCACAATCTCTGTCGTGATGCGGCCGTACCCGGCCGCCGTCAGGCCATCCTGGAACGCGGCCCGTGAGGCTTCGGCCGCCTGCTGCTGCTCAGGCGAGAAGGTATGGATGGCCGACCGGTACTGCGTGCCCGCGTCGTTCCCCTGCCGCATGCCCTGCGTCGGATCGTGATTCTCCCAGAAGATCGTCAGCAGGTCGCCGTACGGCGTCTGCTTCGGGTCGAACACCACGAGCACCGCCTCGGTATGTCCGGTCATCCCGGAACACACCTCCTTGTAGGTCGGGTTCGGCGTGTATCCCCCGGCATAGCCGACGGCGGTCGTGTACACACCGGGCGCCTGCCAGAACTTGCGCTCGACGCCCCAGAAGCAACCCATCCCGAAGACCGCCTGTTGAAGGCCCGCGGGAAACGGAGGCGTCAACGGGTGGCCGTTGACGTAGTGCTTGTCGGGCACCGGCATCGCCGCGTCGCGGCCCGGAAGCGCGGCGTCGGACTGGGGAAGGCGAAGCTTGAGCGCGCTGTTGAAAAGAGCCATACCCTACACGATGCCTGAAAAGCCCGCGGCGATCCAATCCCCCCGCCGCAGACCTGAGCCTGAAGAGCTCGACCTCGCGGTGCTCTATGAGGACGATTCCCTGATCGTCATCGACAAGCCGCCGGGCATGGTCGTCCACCCGACGTACAGGAACACATCAGGCACGCTACTCAACGGTCTATTGTGGCGCCTGCGTGGGCGCGACGGCATACTGCCGAGCATCATCACGCGGCTGGACAAGCACACGTCCGGTCTCGTGCTCGTTGCGCTGACGCCCGACGTGCACGCGCGCGTGCAGCGCGAGGCAGAGGCCGGGCGCGTCAGGAAGGAATACCTGGCTATCGTCCGCGGCACGCCGCATCCACGTTCGGGCACGATCGCATTGCCGCTGGCCCGCAGTCCCGAAGATCGTCGCCTCGTGATCGTCACGCTGGCCGGGCAGGCCAGCGAAACCCGTTACGAGGTGCTCGCGTCGGCGCGTGACCATTCCCTCGTCCGTTGCGAGCTGGTGACGGGGCGGACCCACCAGATCCGGGTGCATTTCGCCGCCGTCGGCCATCCCATCGTTGGCGACCCCACGTATGGACAACCCCACGACGCCCTGCCACGCCAGGCGCTCCACGCGTGGCGACTGACGCTGGCGCACCCGGTTTCAGGGGCGCCGTTACAGGTGGAAGCCCCGATCCCCGCCGACTTCCAGCGCCTTCGTCAGAACCTCACGTTGTAGACGAACTTCACGTTGCGTCCCATCTCCGGCGTCAGGTCCTTGAGAAACGAGAGATGGCTGCGGTAGCGCTCGTCTGTCACGTTGTCGATGCGGAACGTCAGCGTGCTCGCGGCGCCCGCGGTCGGAAACGAGTACGAGATGAACAGCTTGAGCAGTTGATAGCCGTCGGTCGGCTCTTCCTCGTCGAACACCCGATCCTGCTTTGACACCGCCGTGACGCTGCCGCCCAACTGCAGGGCACTGTTCTGGTAGCGCAGGCCTCCCACGACTCGGAGCGGCGGAATCCGTGGCAGGGGCTCGCCGGAATCCTTCAACTCCCCTCGCACGTAGTCAGCCGATGCCTCCAGCACGAGCGCCGGCACGACGGCGAAATCGGTGTGGAATTCGAGGCCCTGAAGCACGCTGTCGGCCGCAACGTACTCGATGAACGGGAACGGCTCGTCGCTGTCGAGGGTTTCGGTGATGCGCTCCGCCGAGTTGTCGCGCGGGAAGCGAGCGACAAACTCTCCCCGGCGCGCACGGATCTGCGCCGGCGTGAGCGGACTCCGGAAGAGATAGTCGGTGATGCTGTTGCGGAAGTAGCCGATCTCGCCGGAGGATCGGGCGCCTCGCCACCGCAGTGCGACGTCGGTCCCAATCGCATGCTCCGGACCGACGTCCGGATTGCCAATCTCGAACGCGAAATTCCCGGGATGGTTGCCGAAGTAGAACAGCTCCTCGAGCGCGGGATACCGCGCCGCGCGCGCCAGGCTCACCGCGAGGATCAGCCGGTCGTCGGCGGCCGCCGGACTGAACAGCAGGCCAAGGGAACCGGAACCGGTGTTATAGGTTCGCTCCTCTTCGTTCGCCGGGGTGTACTTCGAGTGATCGGCGCGGGCGCCGAACTGCATCGTGACGTGGGGCCAGGTGGCTTCCTCGTACAGGAACGCCGCGACCGCGCGCTGATCGATCGGGGGCGATAACGCCTCATCGCCCTCCGCGGCGAATGCGCGGTTCAGGCCCCACACGCCGACGCTCCCCTTCACCCGGCCCAGGGCGCGGTGCGACGCCATCAGCTCGAGCTCCTCGGTGTCGTTCTTGAACGCGGTTTCGACTTCGCCCTGGTTCAGCTCGTCGTGCGTGTAGCGCCGGACGCCCAGCGTGGCCCTGAACGAATCGAAGGCGCCTGTCAGTCGCTGCGCTCCGCCTCGCAGCGTGAACGAGTGCCGCCGCGGCGTCAGCTCGATGTGTCCCTCTTCGACGATCGGTGCACCGTAACGGGTGTCGTCGTAGCCGTAGTTGGCGCCGAAGTACCCCTTGTCACCGGTCCATCCGGCTCCCACGGTGCCGAAGCCGCTTCGCGACTGCGAATTCTCCATGACGCCGTCCGGAGTCCTGACGTCGCCGGCCTTGCGGCCGCCTCCACCAAGATGCAGCACCGCTCGGCCATTCCCCACGTGCATGTCCACCGCGGCCCCCGACTCGGCCGCCGCCGACCCGAAGTCAGCGGTGAAATTGCCGTTGGCCCCCTGCACCGGCCTCGTCGCGATGTCCTCGGTGATCACGTTCACGAGGCCGCCGATCGCGTTTGCGCCGTACAGCAGCGTGGCGGGTCCGCGCACCACCTCGATGCGCTGCGCCGATGCCGGGTTGATCACCACGCCGTGATCGGCAGACTGGCTGGACAGGTCGCCGACCCGCTGGCCGTCCTGCAGGATCTGCACGCGGTCGCCGTCGAGGCCGCGGATCACCGGCCGCGCCGGTGCCGGTCCGAAGCTGCGCGAGGCGATGCCCGGCTGGTTCTCGAGCGTCGCTCCAAGCGACATCTCGATCTGTTTCGTCAGCTCCTGACCGGCCAGCACCGTCGTCGGTTGAAAGTGCTCGAACTGGCTGCGCGCCTCACCGGTGACGGTCATCACCTCCTCGAAGTGCAGCTCCGGGTCGATGCCGAGGTCAATCGGTGCGCCGGCGGTCGCCCCAACCGTCGTCTCCGTGCGCCGCGTCGAGTACCCCTCCGAGTGCACGGAGAGGTGGTAGGTGCCTGCAGGCACGTTATCGAAGGCGAAGGATCCGTCGGCGCCCGACGTGGCCTGCCGGTTCAATTCGTCGATCTGGACGGTGGCGCCAGCGATCGGATCGCGCGAGAGCGAGTTCACCAACTTGCCTGACAACGTGACGCCGGTCTGCGCCGCGGCGTTGGCGCCAAATGCCAACGCGGCGACCAGCACGGCCCACGCGAATGCACGCGTACGTGAGTACATGGTCTTCTCCGGAAATAAGTTGTCGAACGGGTGGCTACGACAGAACCGGAGTGGCGGGCGGTGAGCGTAGCGGAGGCTGCGCAGCCGGGGCGACCGGCGCGGCCGTGTATATCTCGATGTTGAGCCAGAGTCCGGCCACGGCGACCGGGGCGGCAACGAACACGGTCTCGCTGTGCAGGCGGAACGACCGCGCAAAGTGGCAGACGACGCAGTGCAGCGGAGGGGCTTCGTCGCGAGACGGATCCGCCGCTATCTGGTGGTCGGATGAGTCATGAGCGATCGCGGCGAAGCACTCGGCGTCGTGACACTCGTCGTCGTGGGGTCCCGCAAGGGAGATGCCGAGCGACGCCAGCGACGCGAGCACCACGACTGCGGTGCAGCGCTGCGAGAGGCGAAACCACTTCAGCATGTCTCAACAGCGTAGTGACGTGGTGAATCGGGTGTCAAGGCAGTCGAGCGCCATCCTGGCGGATCGTAGTACAAGATCAGGAGATGCCGCCGCGCCGCCGTGTCGGGCTCGTCCTCGCGCTTCTCGGCCTTGCGGCGGGCGTCGCGGCACAGAGCACCGCCCCGCCTCCATCGACCGAGGCTCCCCCAACCTCAGCAGATCTTCTTCGTGGCGAGTACGGCCGGTACCGCGCCAATAACGACCTGCTCTCGTATCACCTCGACGTCCGCGTCGACCCCGCGGCCAGGTCCATTGCCGGCAAGAACACCATCCGCTTCCGCATGCTGTCGGATGACACGCGGATCCAGCTCGAGCTGCATCCCGATCTCGCCGTCGATCGCATCCTCCTGGACACCACGCCGCTGAAGCACGAGCGCGTGATGAACACGGTGTACGTTGACTTCCCGACAACGCTTCGGTCGGGCCGGACGCACTCGATCGATTTTTTCTACTCGGGGAAGCCGCGGGAGCAGGGGCGCTTCGGCGGCATGGCCTTCCGCACCGATCCCGCAGGACGGCCATGGATCACGACCGCGGCCGAAGACGAGGGCGCGAGCGCGTGGTGGCCCAACAAGGATCAATGGCGCGACGAGCCTGACGGAATGCAGATCAGCGTCGCCGTCCCCAACGACCTGATGAACGTCTCCAACGGGAAGTTCATGGGCAAGACCGATCTCGGCGACGGCTATACGCGCTGGGACTGGCTGGTGCAGTATCCGATCAACTCGTACGGCGTGGCGCTGAACATCGGGGCGTACGCGCACTTTGGCGAGAAGCTCGGCGACCTGCCGCTCGACTACTACGTGCTGCCCGAGAGTCTCGAGCGCGCCCGCAGGCAATTCGCGCAGGCGCGGCCGATGATGGAGATCTTTCAGCGCTACTTCGGCGAGTACCCGTTCGCCAAGGACGGGTTCAAGCTGATCGAAGTGCCCTATCTCGGCATGGAGCACCAGAGCGCCGTCGCCTACGGCAACAACTTCGCGAACGGATACCTCGGACGCGATTTCACCGGCGTCGGCATCAGCACGCAGTTCGACTTCATCATCATCCACGAGAGTGCGCACGAGTGGTTTGGCAACTCGGTCTCCGCCGCCGACGTCTCGGACATGTGGATTCACGAAGGCTGGGCCACCTACCTCGAGGCGCTCTACGTGGAGCAGAGGTGGGGCAAAGAGGCGGGGCTGAAGTACGTCAACGGGGAGAAGCCGAAGGTCAAGAACCAGGAACCGGTGATCACGCAGCGCGGCATCCACCGGGAGCCGACGCAGGACATGTATTTCAAGGGAGCGCTCTTCCTCAACACGCTCCGCAGCGTCGTCGACGATGATGCGCGATGGGAGAAGCTGCTGCGGGATTTCTACCAGCGCTTCAAGTACCAGGCGATCGTGACCGAAGACGTCGTCCAGTTCTTCAACGCCCAACTGGGCCGCAACCTCACCCCCATGTTCGATCAGTATCTCCGGCGAGCGGCGCTCCCGACCCTGGAGCTCGCGTTCGTCGAGCCTGGCACACTCGCCTATCGCTGGAAGGCGGACGAGCGGGCGTTCGCCATGCCGGTCCGCATCGGCGCCCGTGGCGAGTGGCAGGTGATCGAGCCGACGACGGCGTGGAAGAGAATGCGCACGTCGCTGACGAAGGAAGAACTCGAAGTGGCGACCGACCTCTACTACATCAACGTTATCAAGCAGTAGCTATCTGCCGATGCCGTGGGGATGCCGGCCTGCGACCGCCGACTCCCGCCTACGCGCTGCGCGCTTCGGCGCGCCAAGCCGCATGCCGGGAAATCGCCTCGGCATGCTCTACGCACGAGGCTCTCGGGGCAATGCCGACTGAGGAATGGATGATGCAACTCGCTCAGCGGTCCAACGTGAGCGCTCAGCCGCGAGCCGCGCGTGATGGCAGCTTCGATTTGGCCTTCTGTCGCCCGCGGCTCGTCGGCTGCAGCGCCTTGTTGGGCCGCGCCGCCGTTGCGCGACGCCGAGATGCGCTCGCGTCAGCAACTACGACGAGCGCTCGCAAGGCGTCGTTCACGGCCGTAGCGTTTGGGAACACCTCGGC
>CANIBQ010000101.1 GCA_947465645.1 Acidobacteriota bacterium
ACGACGCTGACCGGCGCCTCGGCGGCGGTGAGTGCGATCAAGGCGCTGCGATCCCAGACGCTCACCGTCCGCTCGCTGCAGGACTACTATGCGGGAGTAGAAGCGGGAGCCTGAGACTTGTCATGAACCACGAAGCGCGCGAAGGTCCGCGAAGACCGCGAACCGCCAGCAGGCGCGCGCGCCGCGCCGATCGCCCAGCCCCACCGGCGCGCTGAATCTGCCACACGCGCGCGGGTGAGACCGCGCAGTTTCTGCCACCTCTCCCTGTAAACATCTGACGCTGCGGGCAACCTCCCTGCGCACGGCCTTGCAGGTGGTGGCGCATGCCTTCCATTGCGGTGATGCCGGCGCTCGCGCTGATGGCTGGCGCCGTCTGCGGCTCCGCGCTCGGCGTGCCGCCGGACGCGGCGCTCTGGATCCTGCCCCTGGCCGTCGTGGGCGCGGCCGTGGCGTGCCTGGCGGACTGCCGTCCTGCCTTTGTCGCGTTTACTGTGGCGGCGTTCTGGTGGGGCGCCTGCGCGTTGGCAGCCGATGCGAGGCAGAAGGCGCTCGACACGCCGCTCCGTCTCGCGCTCGATCGCCAGTTTGGCGGGTTTGCGATCGACACACCCGGGCCGGGAGGCCGCCACGATCCCATTCGCGTCAGGGGAGTGCTCACCGAGGACGCCGCGCCGTCTGAAGCCTTCGTGACGTTGCGCGTGCGCGTCACGGGGATCGAGATCGCCGGAACATCGCAGCCGGTCGACGGCGTCGTCACGTTCAGCGTCGCCGGACTTGCGTCTTCGTCCGAGTGGGTCGCCGGCCGCGCCGTCGAGATGATGGCGACCTTCCGCCGGCCTGCGCGCTATCTCAATGAAGGCGTCCCGGATTTCGAGCAGGACCTGGCACTCAGCGGCACCACGCTCTTCGGCTCGGTGAAGAGCGGACTCCTCGTGGATGTCGTCGCGGACGGACACGCGATCCAGGAAGCGGCCGGGCACGTCCGGCGGCACGTGCGGCGGGCGCTCGACACGTGGATCGCACCCCTCGATCCACTCTCGGCCGCGATCGTCGCCGCCGTGCTCATCGGCGACCGCACGGGGCTCCCCGACGATGTCCGCGTGCGGCTCCAGGCTGCCGGCACGTATCACGTCATCGCGATCTCCGGCGGCAACATCGCCATCCTCGCGGGCCTGAGCTTCGGCCTGCTGTTTCTCTGCGGGCTCGCGGGCCGGACCGCGGCCCTGTTCACGCTCCTCCTGCTCGTGGCCTACGCCGCGGTGGTGACGGCCGGCGCCTCCGTCTGGCGAGCGACGCTGATGGCGGCGCTCTACCTGGCGGCCCGCGTCTTCGATCACCGCAGTCCGCCGTGGCACGCCATGGGGGTGGCGGCGGCGCTTGTCGTGTGCGCGAGGCCGCTCGACGTGCGCGACGCAGGATTCATCCTGACGTTCGGCGCGACCGGGGCGCTGCTCGGGGCGCCCGGCTTCGCCGCTCTGAGGCTTCGGCGGGGCAGGGCGGACCCGAACCGAGGTGTCGTGAAGAGCGCGCTGTCTCGATGGCTCGTCGCATCACTGGTTGCGTCAGCGGCAGTGGAGGTCGTGCTGCTGCCGGTGAGCGCTTCGTCGTTCTCGCGGGTCACGAGCGCTGGCCTTCTCCTCAATCTGGTTGCCGTGCCGTTGATGAGCGTCGTGCAGATCGCGGGAACCGTGGTCTCGCTCATGGACGCAGCAGGGGCCGTCGCGCAGCCCGCCGGCTGGGGCGCGCATCTGGCGGCGCGCGGCATCGTCTGGAGCTCGCAGCTGATCGACGTGGTGCCCTGGCTGACCGCGCGCGTGCCACCGCCGCCGCTCGCGCTGGTACTCGTGTACTACGCGAGCCTGGCGGCGACGCTCGTGTGCCGGCGATGGGCCCGGGCCACCGGCCTGCTCGTGCTCGTGGTTGCGGGAATCTCCATCGCGTCCGGTGCTCAACCCGCGCACGGCCGTCCGGAGCCAGGGCATCTCCGTCTCACCGTGTTCGACGTCGGGCAAGGCGACGCACAACTGCTCGAGCTGCCGGATCGGTCCACGCTTCAGATCGACACCGGGGGCATCCCGTTCGGCTCGAGCGGCTTCGACATCGGCGCCCGCGTGCTCGCCCCCGCGCTCTGGGCGCGCGGTGTCCGCCGGATCGAGACGTTGCTCCTGACGCACGGCGACCCGGATCACATCGGCGGCGCGCGGTCGATCGTCAGCGATTTCGGCCCGGAGACGATCTGGGAAGGGATTCCAGTAAGCCGCCACGTCCCGATGCGCGAGCTCATGGCCTATGCCGGCGAGAACGGGTCCGCGCTCCAGCAGAGGAGTGCCGGCGAGCAATTCGAATCAGGAGAGGCGCGCATTCGCGTGCTGCATCCGCCCAGCGCCGACTGGGAGCGCCGTGGCGTGCGCAACGACGACTCGGTCGTGCTGGAAGTGCTCTACGGCGACGTGGCCATCCTGCTGACCGGCGACATCGGCGCCGACATCGAACGCGCGATTCTGCCGCAGCTCACGACCGCGAAGATCCGCATCCTCAAGGTCGCGCACCACGGCAGCCGCACCTCGTCGTCGCCGGAGCTGCTGGAAGGGTGGCGCCCCGATATCGCCATCATCGGTTGCGGCCGTGGCAATACGTTCGGCCACCCTGCGCCGGAGGTCCTCGAGCGCCTGAAGTCGGTGGGTGCCGCGATCTATCGCACCGATCTCGACGGACAAGTCACCGTCGACACCGACGGGAGAAAAGTGTCGGTCGGCACGTTCGTTGGAGGCATGAAATGAACCACAAAAATCTTCGAGTCCTTCGTGGTTGCCATTCTTGACAAGATCCTTGCCAGAGTGCTACAAGCGCCACAGTTTCGCCCGTCGCCCCGGCACTCTTCTTTACACAGCGCCCACGTCGTCCCCGCGTAATTTCAACGGAGGTCTGGATATGAGTACAGTCGCGAGGCTGATCGGCGTGCTCGCGTGGATGGTCCTGATTCCATCGGTCGCCTACGCGCAAGCGTCACTCGTCGGCGTCGTCAGAGACACATCGAACGCGGTGCTTCCCGGTGTCACTGTCGAGGCGTCGAGTCCGGCGCTCATCGAAAAGGTGCGGACGGCCGTCTCCGACAGCGGTGGCCAGTACCGGATCGAGAATCTGCGGCCCGGAACCTACACCATCACGTTCACGCTGCCCGGCTTCAGCGCCGTCAAGCGCGAAGGCATCGAGCTGACCGGGACATTCGTGGCGTCGGTGAACGCGGACATGCGCGTCGGATCGGTTGAGGAAACGATCACGGTGACCGGCGAAACACCGGTCGTTGACGTCCAGAGCACGGCGCGGCAGCGTGTCCTGACTCAGGAGGTCCTCGACTCGCTGCCGGCGGGCCGCGTCATCACCTCCCTCGCTGCCAACACGGTAGGTATCACGGCGAACGCCGACGTAGGTGGGACGCTGGGCGATGGGCAGGGGGCAGGCGGGCTGGCGGCCCGCGGCGTCGAGGACGCGCGGGTGCTCGTCAACGGCGTGGCAAGCAACACCTCGTTCCGTCTGACCCAGGGCGCCCCGAACGTCGGCGCGTACCAGGAGATCGTCATCGACACCGGCGGCGTCGACGCGGAGCAGGCATGGGGCGGTGTGAACGTCAATATCATCCCGCGCGAGGGCGGCAACACCTTCAGCGGGTCGTTCGTCGGCGCGCTGGCCAACAAGTCGATGGCGTCGTCCAATCTCACGCAGGATCTGAGAGACCGGGGCCTGGCCGTCCCCAATACCCTCAACCAGCTCTTTGACGCCAATCCCACGTTCGGCGGTCCGATCATGCGCGACAAGCTGTGGTTCAACACCACGGCACGGTACACCCGCGCGTGGACCTTTGCCCCGGTGTTCAACAACAAGAACGTCGGCAACCCGGACGTCTGGACCTACGAGCCCGACCTCAGCTCGCAGGCGGAGAACAAGCACACGCTGCGCTCCTTCACGCATCGGGTCACGTGGCAGGCGACCACCAAGAACAAGATCGGTTTTCAGTACGAGTCAACGCACCAGTGCGACTGTCCGAGGCAGGTGCTCGCCACCACCTCGCCCGAAGCCAATATCGGGAATTACACGACGGGCAGCCCGTTCCGGCACATTTCAGGGCAGTGGACGGCCCCCGTCAGCAACCGCCTCTTGTTGGAAGCGAGTGCGCTGAACCTCAAGCGTGTCGTGACGCGCGCGAACCCCAATCCATACTTCACAACCGGCGCGGTGGCGCTGATTCCGGTGCAGGAGCAGTCTACCGGCCTCCGTTACCGCGGGACCTCCATTGCCCGGATCAGCGACACCAACCTGATCTACGGGCGGGCGGTCGCCTCCTACGTCACGGGAGCCCATTCCTTCAAGACGGGCTTCGTGTATGGAGAGACTCCGAACGACGACTTCACGTTCACCCTCGACTCGCCGATCGAGTACCGGTTCAATCGCGGCGTACCGAACCGGATCACGCTGAACGCGACACCGTTCCGGCTGGTGACGAACCTCGACGCCGATCACGGGCTGTTCGCGCAGGACCGGTGGACGCGGGGCCGCGTCACCATGAGCGGCGGCCTGCGCTACACCTTCACGCGCATCAAGTTTCCCGAGGTGGTGGTGGGCCCGAGCGTGTTTACCCCGAACCGCAACATCGTGACCCCCGAGACCAACGGCCCGACCTGGCATAGCCTGTCACCGAGGAGCAGCGTGGCCGTCGACGTCTTCGGCAACGGGAAGACCGCGCTGAAGGCGAGCATGAATCACTACGTGGTCTCGCAGGAGCGCATCACGATTTACGGGGCGGCTGCGTCTCCAGTAGGGTCTCTCATCACCAGCACGACGCGGTCGTGGAACGACGCCGACCGCGACTTCGTGGCGGATTGCGACCTGGTCAACCCGCTGGCCAACGGCGAATGTGGGGCCTTCGCCAACCGGGCCTTCGGCAGCACCCAGCCGGGCCGCGCCTACGATCCGGAGGCGACGGGTGGTTGGGGTTCCCGCTACGACAACTGGCAGTTCTCGGCCGGTGTGCAGCAGGAGCTCATGCCTCGGGTGTCGGTAGACCTGGCCTACTGGCGAACCTCGTTCGGCAACCTTGCGAGCATTCAGAACCGCGCCGTGAGCGCGTCGGACTACACCGAGTACAGCATCACCGCTCCGGTCGACCCGCGGCTGCCTGGTGGCGGCGGCTACGTGCTCCGCGGGCTGTACGACATCAACCCGGCAAAGTTCGGCCAGGCCGACGAGTACGTGACGATTGCGGAAGAGCAGACCGACGTGTTCAACGGCTTCGACGTCACGTTCAACGCGCGGCCGCGGGCCGGGGTGCTGCTCCAAGGCGGCGCGAGCACCCAGCGCCGCAGCACCAACAACTGCGACCTCGTCACGGCGTTTCCCGGAGCGGCGATCGAGGCGGGCCCGTGGGTTGACAGGTCAGAAGCTGATACGCGAGGCGCGACCATCCCGCGGCAGTTTTGCGACTCCACCGGGAACTTCCGCACCCAGGTCAAGATGCTCGGATCGTTCGTGATTCCCAAGATCGACGTGCAGGTGTCAGCCTCGCTGCAGAACCTGCCGGGACCGCAGATCACGGCCGATCTCACCGTGCCGAATGCGACCGTTGCGGCGTCGCTCGGCCGTCCGCTGTCGGGCGGGGCGAGCGCCGTGACCGTGAGCCTGATCGAGCCAGGGACGATGTTCGGGGAGCGGATGAACCAGCTCGACTTGCGCTTCGCCAAGATCCTGCGGTTCGGTGGCGCCCGCACGACCCTCGGCTTCGATCTCTACAACGCCTTGAATTCGGCCCCGGTGCTCTCGCTGAGCAGCGCGTACGCCACCTGGCAGCGACCGCAGTCGATTCTGCAGTCCCGCTTCGCCAAGGTCGTTCTGCAAGTCGCCTTCTAGAAGTCAACGGTGCGACGGTGCGACGGTGCGGGGTGCGACGGCATCCCCGCACCGCACCATCGCACCATCGCACCGTCGCACCGTTGCCCGGTATGAGGCACACCCATGAGAGAGATCGTCAGAGACTACCTCGACCTGAAAATTCCACGCCGGGGCTTCATGAAGCGGATGTCCCAGGCGGGCTTCGGAGTGGCCGCGGCCGCATCGGCGCTTGAGTCGCTGGAACCCTTGGTACATGCGCAAGGGACTCAGGCCGGTGCCCCCCCATCCCCAGGGCTGGTGACCCCTTTCGAGGGCACCGGCGGCGAACTGCTCGCCGAGCAGTTGCGGGCCGCCGGCGTCAAATTCCTGTTCCTCGGAAACGGCTCGGGTGTCGGCGCGCTCTGTGACGCGTTGGTCGATCGGCCCGACATGCAGCTCATTCTCGGCGTGCACGAGGACCTCGTCGTCGCGATGGCGGACGGGTACGCCAAGGCTTCCGGAAAGCCCGGCTTCGTGATGTTCAGCCGTGTGGGAACGCCCCACGCGACCTCGAACATGTACAACGCCATGAAGGATCGGACGCCCATCATCGTGACCTCCGATCACGCGGAAACCACCAGGGAGGGCCGCGACGGGCTCGAAGACATCGACGACTGGCTGGAGACGGTCGAGCAGTTCACCAAGTTCCGCTGGGTGGTGCATGACGCCAACAGGATTCCCGAGTGGACCATGAAAGCCATCAAGGTGGCCACGACCATGCCCGGCGGCCCCACGTATCTTCGTTTTCCACGCGATGTGATCTACGAAAAGAAGGTGCGTGCCGGTATCTACCCGTCCGGTACGTTCAACATACCGATGACCTTGCGGCCCAGTTCGAGTGACGTGGAGCAGGCTGCCCGCATATTGCTCGAGTCGAAGAGTCCTGTTCTCAACGTGGGCTATGAAGTATGGGCCTCAGATGCCAGGGCGTCGGTGGTCGCGCTGGCCGAGACACTGGCGATTCCGGTGACCCAGTCAACCAGTTGGGCTGCCGACTTTCCGACGACCCATCCACTCTTCCTCAGAAACGCCGGCGGGCGCTATCCGGAGACGATCGACGCGTACTTGAATATGGGCGCGGCGATGAATGGCTCGGCATCGGAAGGCGGCGGCCGCCTCCGCAACGCGAAAATCATTCACGCCTGCATGGACGCGGGGAATCTCGGAACGGCGTATCCCGTACATGTCGCCCTGCCCGCCAACATCAAGGAGACGGCCACGGCGCTGGTGGACAGCATCAAGAGCCTCGCCACCAGCCAGCGCCTGGCACAGATTCGGGAGTCACGGCAGGCAGCGACGGAGCGCTTTACGAAAGGGATGCGCGAAGCGTTCGAGTTTGCCGCCAACCGGAGCTTCGATCACGTGCCGCTGACGTGGGAGTGCCTGTCATACGAGATCAACGCAGCCCTGGATCGCGACGCCTACGTCGTAGACGAGTTCGGGACGGAAGGCCCGAAGGCGCTGCCATGGTTCCCCTTCGCCGAGGGCCAGAAGACCAAGATCGGCAGGACGACCGGCTATGCGCTGGGATGGGGCGTTGGAGCGTCGATCGGCGTCAAGCTCGCCCGGCCCGACAACCAGGTGCTGTGCCTGCAGGGTGACGGCGGATTCCTCTTCGGGCAGAGCGAGGGCCTGTGGACCATGTCTCGCTATGACATTCCCATCATCGTGGTGATCTTCAACAACCGCTGCTATAACGAGACGCGGAGCAGGATGTACGCCCAGGGAGGACGTCAGTCCGAAACCAAGAAGGACATGCTCTCCTACCTCGGTGATCCGGATGTAAATTTCGTCCAGATCGCGAACGCGTACAACATCAAGGGCGAACAGGTGCAGAGCCGCGAACAGATCAAGGCCGCGATGGCGCGTGCCGTCAAAGCCACCCGCGACGGCCGGCCCTACCTGATCGATGCGCTCGTGGAGAGGGGAGAGTCGGGAGCCGCTGGCTGGTATCCCGCGTACTCCGTGGCGAAATCCCGCACCAGGCAGGTGTAGTCAGGACCGGTTGTGGGGGCCGGCTTCAGCCGGCCCGCGCGCCGCAATCGTGTCGCCGCACTTCGGCCACAGTCAGGAGCGAATTATGATCCGGGTCTTGTTGTTCCTGTCCGTCCTCCTCCTCCTCGTGTTCTCGGCGTCCGGAACGACCCAATCCCAGACCAGGTCCTTCCCGGTTCTCGAAACAACCATCGAACAGATCCACGCCGCCTATAAGTCGGGCCAGCTCACGAGCCGGCAGCTCGTTCAGAGCTATCTCAATCGGATTCAGGCGTACGAGAAGCAAGGCCCGGCGATCAATTCGATCATCACGCTGAACGCGACGGCGCTGGAGGAAGCCGATCGACTTGACGCGGCATTTAGGACGTCAGGGTTCGTCGGGCCGCTCCACGGCATCCCGATCACCGTCAAAGACCAAGTGGACGCTGCCGGCTTTCCGACGACGCTCGGGTCAATTCTTCTGAAGGACAACTATCCAGAACGCGACGCGTTCGCGATCGGCAAGCTGCGAAAGGCCGGGGCAATTATTCTGGGCAAGGCGACGCTCGGTGAGTTCGGCGGCGGTGACGCGATTGGATCGCTATTTGGCGCTACCAAGAACCCTTACGCGCTCGATCGCACGTCAGGCGGGTCATCTGGCGGTACCGGGGCAAGTATCGCGGCAAATTTTGCGACCGTCGGTGTAGGCGAAGAGGGCTCAGCATCAATCCGGCGACCATCGACGTGGAACAGTCTCGTCGGCATGCATCCCACGGCGGGCCTCGTCAGTCGCACGGGCATGTGGGACGGCTGGCCCGCGATCTACACATCGCTGGGACCGATGTCCCGCACCGTGACGGATCTCGCGAAGATGCTCGAGGTGATGGTCGGTTACGATCCCGAAGACCCACTCACGGCGCTTGCCGTCGGACAGATCCCGCCCAATTACACGAGCTTCCTCGACAGAAACGGTCTGAAGGGCGCGCGTGTTGGACTGATCCGGGAACCGGTCGGCGGCGGCGACCCTGCTTCCGAAGACTTCAAGAAGGTCGACGAAGCCTTTCAGAAAGCGGTACAGGAGCTGAAAGCCGAGGGCGCGGTCGTGATCGACGTCGTCATTCCGAACATGCGCGTCCTGAATGCGAAACGGAATACGGGGCCTGAGTGGGACGACAACATAAAGCTGTTCCTGAAGTCGCCGAAGTTCCCCTTCCATTCACGGGAGGACCTCGCGCGGCACCCCGACTTCAGCAAGGTTGCCGCCATGGCGCGCGGGCGCTTGACCGAACCGACCGATACCGCCAAGTACTATCAGCACCTTCTCGCGCGCGAAGAACTGATGTTCAACGTACTCAAGGTGATGGCTGACAACCAGATTGAAGCGCTCGTCTACAAATCTATCGAACATCAGCCGCGGTTGATCAGCGACGTCATCGCGAACAAACCCAATCGGGGAGTGCCGACGATGAGCACGTTCCTGGGTTGGGTACCCACTCTCACAGTCCCGGCGGGCTTTACTCGCGACAACCTGCCAATTGGGATGACGTTCCAGGGCCGCCCGTTCGCGGATGGAACCCTGATCAAGTTGGCGTACGCCTATGAACAGGCCACACGCCACCGGCGGCCTCCGGCCACCGTGCCAAATCTGAATTAAGCGCCCGTCCGGACCAGGAGAGGTCCACCCCAATAGGTCCTCCCTAACGCCGAAGTGTTGACGAAGCGTTTGGCTGCTGCCCGCGGCGCGAGGCTCCGAACTGTGGTGACGTCGGCTCTCCGCTAGGGCGATTCCTTCACCCGCTGCCATTCGTCTTCCATCTCCTGCAGCGTCGCTTCCTGCAACGGCTTCCCACGATCCACAAACGCGCGTTCGACCGCGTCGAATCGCTTCGTGAACTTTTCATTGGCGCGCCGGAGCGCGGCCTCGGGCTCGATGCCGAGCTTGCGTGACAGGTTGGCGATCGCGAAGAGGAGATCGCCCATTTCTTCCTCCGCCCTCGACAGGTCTCCCGTGGCGCCCGTTTCCACCTCGTGGCGCACCTCGGCGACCTCTTCCTCGATCTTGTCGAGCACGTCGCCCGCCTTCGCCCAGTCGAATCCGACCGTCGCCGCGCGGGCGCTGATTTCGTAGGCCCGCAGGAGCGAAGGCAGCGTCTTCGGGACACCGCTCAGCGTGGTCTTCGTCCTCGCCTTCTCGGTGTGTCCTGTCCCGAGCGAAGTCGAGGGGCCGGCGGCGGCGCGCTCCCGTGCCTTGATCGTTTCCCAGCGTTCGAGCACCTGCGCCGACGAGAGCGGGTCGTCGCCAGCCGCCCGCGCGAAGACGTGCGGATGCCGGCGAATGAGCTTGTCGCAGACGGTGTCGATGGCGTCGCCGATGGAGAAGTCGCCCGCCTCCTCGCTGAGCTGCGCCAGGAACACCGCCTCGAACAGGTAGTCGCCCAGCTCTTCGCGCAGGTTGGCCGGCGTGCCGCTCTCGATGGCTTCGAGCACCTCGTAGGTTTCCTCGAGCACGAACGGCCGCAGCGAGGCCAGCGTCTGTTCCCGGTCCCACGGGCACCCGCCGGGCGCGCGTAGGGTGCGCATGATCTCCACCAGTTTGTCGAATCGGCTGCCTGCGGTCTCGGGCATGCCGCCATGCTACCATTCGATTTTTGGAGCATATGTCGGACGAAACACAGACGGACCAGCAGCCACCGGCCATCAACTTCATCGCCTTCGTGCTGTCGCTCGCGCACACGACCGCGGTGCACCTTGGTGACACCGAAGACCCGGTCAGCGGCCGGAAGATCGAGCCGCACCTCCCGGCCGCGCAGCAGATGATCGACATCCTCTCGCTGCTCGAGGAAAAGACGCGCGGCAACCTGACGGCGGAGGAGCGCCAGTTGCTCGAGCAGCTCCTCTACGAGCTGCGGGTGCGCTTCGTCGAGGTGAGCAAGGCAGGCGCGCCAGGCGCCTCGCAGTCGCGCATCATCATCCCTTGATCCTTCGCACACTCAGGATCACCCCGAGCGGGGTCGAGGGGTGACCGTCCGGGCACGGATCATTTGCCTCGGCACCGGCACGTCAACCGGTGTTCCGATGATCGGCTGCACCTGCGCGGTCTGCCGTTCCACCGATCCACGCGACTCGCGGCTGCGCCCTTCGATCTACGTCGACGTTCCCGGCCATGCCGGGATTCTCGTCGATACCGGCACCGACCTCCGCCAGCAGGTCCTGACGCACGGAATCGGCCGCGTGGACGCGATCCTGTACACGCATGCCCACGCGGATCACGTGATGGGTCTCGATGACGTGCGCCGGTTCAACATGATCCAGAACGGCCCGATCCCCTGCTACGCGAGCGCACCGACGTGGGAGGGGCTGCGCAGCACTTTCGCGTACGTGTTCGATCCGAAGCCACGAAAGGAGGGCGGGGGCGTGCCGAAGCTGCAGCCGCACACCATCGAGGGCCCTTTCACGGCTGGTGGCGTGCGCGTCGTGCCGATCCCGCTCTGGCACGGGAGCCTGCCGATCCTCGGCTTCAGGTTCGGCACCTTCGCATACCTGACCGACTGCAATCGGCTGGACGACGCTGCGTGGCCGCTGCTCGAGGGGGTCGAGACGCTGGTGATCGACGCGCTTCGCGTCCGGCCGCACACCACGCACTTCAACATCGATGAGGCGATGGCGGCGAGCGCGCGCATCGGGCCGAGGCGCGCATACTTCACGCACATGTGCCACGACCTAGGTTACGCGGAGACCAATGCCCGCCTGCCCGAGGGCGTGGAACTGGCCTATGATGGCCTGGTGCTCGAGGCCGAGGTCGACGCAGCCTCGTAGCCGAGATGGAAGTCCTTCACTTTCCCGACGACTCGCGGCCGACGTGGCTCGTGCATCCCGTGCTCGCGCTCGGCAACTTCGACGGCCTGCACCGCGGCCATCTCAAGATCATCGAACGCGTCAGGCGTGGTGCCGCGGAGCGTGGCGGCATCCCGATGGCGATGACTTTCGACCCGCATCCCCCGCGCGTCGTCCGGCCCGACAAGGCGCCGCCGCTGCTGATGACCAAGGCGCAGCGGCTCGAGGCGCTCGACCGCGCCGGCATCAGGGCCGTCGCCGTCGTTCGCTTCACCCACGAGCTGTCGCAATGGGACCCGGAGATGTTCGTGCGCGCCGTGCTCGTGGACTGGCTGCGCGTCTCCGAAGTGTGGGTGGGCGCCAATTTTCTCTTCGGCCACGATCGCGCCGGCAACTTCACGTCGCTCAGGACGCTGGGACAGCGCTTCGGCTTCCGCGCGGAGAAGATCGATCCGGTGCGGTACAAAGAGTTCGTGGTGAGCAGCACGCGCATCCGGCGTCTCGTCGCCGAAGCCCGCATGGACGAGGCTGCCGCGCTCCTTGGCCATCCCTACTACCTGGACGGCCTCATCGTCGAAGGCAGGCGCCGGGGGCGCGAGCTGGGTTTTCCGA
Organism: Acidobacteriota bacterium; assembly: GCA_947465645.1. The sequence goes on from CANIBQ010000101.1 coordinate 12,343, forward strand.
CGGCGAACCTCGAGACGTCCAACGAGCTGATTCCGCCGAATGGCGTCTACGCCACCACACTTGAGGTCGGCGGCATCGTCCACGCGGCGATGACGAACATCGGCGTCCGGCCGACGTTCAACGACAGCACGGAGACGACTGTCGAAACGCACGTGCTTGGATTCGAGGGCGATCTTTATGGGCGCCAGGTGCGGCTGGCCTTCGTGCAGCGGCTGCGCGATGAGCGCCGGTTCGACGATCTGGATGGCCTGAAGACGCAGATCGAAGCAGACAAGCGCCGGGCCGAGAGGCTGTTCACGCGGTTGTCGGTGTAATGGGGTCGGGGGTCATTTTTCGAGGACACTTCCATGACTGAGCGCGAAGTGTCCTCGAAAAATGACCCCCGACCCCATTTCTCGCTGCGGATGTGGCTGCCTGGCGACCGCCGCCACGCGGCGATGGTGCGCGACCTGGCGGTGCACGGGGCGAAGCAGGCCGGGCAGAGCGTCACCGAGGCCGAGGCATTCGGGCGCAAGGTGGAGCAGGCGGCTCTGGAGTCGCTGGCCGGCTGCTCGTCGACGGCAACTATTCCGGTCACGGTGCGTTGCGCCGAAGGGCCTGTGGAAGTGACTATCGGATCATGCTGCGTCTCTACAACACGCTGACCCGCCGCGAGGAACCGTTCGCGCCGCATCGCGACAACACGGTGCGCATGTACGCCTGCGGCCCCACGGTGTACGCCCGCGCCCACATCGGCAACTTCAGGACCTTCGTCTGCCTCGACGTGCTGCGCCGGACGTTGAAGTACGTCTGCGGGCACGCGGTCCAGGAGGCGGTCAACTACACCGACGTGGACGACAAGACGATTGCCGGCGCGCAGGCCGCCGGCCTTCCGCTGCGCGAGTACACCGACAAGTGGATCGCGATCTACCGTGACGATTCCGCCGTGCTCGGCATCGAGGCGCCCGAAGACAACCCGCGCGCGACCGACGAGGCCAACCTGCGCGCGATGGGCGACATGATCCTGGCGCTCGAGAAGAACGGCCACACCTACCGCCGCGATGGATCGATCTACTTCAAGATCTCGACGATGGCGGAGTACGGGAAGCTGGCGCATCTCGACGTGGCCGGTATGAAGGACGGCGCGCGCGTGGACGTGGACGAGTACACCAAGGACGATCCGCGCGACTTCGTCCTCTGGAAAGCGGCCAAGCCGGGCGAGCCGTCGTGGGATTACGGCACAGGGCCTGGCCGGCCCGGATGGCACATCGAGTGCTCGGCGATGTCGCTGCGGCTGCTCGGCGAGCCGCCGATCGACATCCATGCGGGCGGCATCGACCTGATCTTCCCGCATCACGAGAACGAGATCGCGCAGAGCGAGGGGGCGACCACGCAGGAGTTCGCGCGCTTCTGGGTGCACGTGGAGCATCTCTTCGTCGAGAACGAAAAGATGTCGAAGTCGCTCGGCAATGTCTACACGCTGGCGGAGATCGCGGCCCGGGGACACCGGCCGTCGGCGCTGCGCTACCTGCTGCTGTCATCGCATTACCGGAAGCAGCTCAACTTCACCTGGGCCGGAATGCAGCAGGCCGGGGAGGCGATCCGGCGGATTGTGGACTTTCTCGCGCGTCTGGACGACGTATCCGGTGATGGGAGTCATCCGCATATCCAGGAGGCGATCGAGGCGGCGCGGAAGGCGTTCAACGAGGCGCTGGAGCACGACCTGAATACGGCGGCCGCGCTGGCGGCGGTGTTCGATCTGGTCCGCGATGTGAATGCCGCCATCGATGCGCGCGCGATCTCGACGGCCGAGTCGGGGGATGTGCAGCGGGCGATCGAGGATTTCGACCGGGTGCTCGGCGTGATCAGCCTGCGGAGGGCGGAGGATGCGCAGCCTCCCGTTCCCGTGGAGGAAATCGAGCAGTTGATCGAGGATCGCAAGGCTGCCAGGCGCCGGCGCGATTTTGCGGCGGCCGACCGGATTCGCGATGAGCTGGCCGATCGAGGCGTTCTTCTGGAGGATAATCCCAGCGGCACGCGCTGGAAGAAGAAGTGATCAAGACACCGCTCCCGGGGCCGAAGGCGAAGGCGATCATCGATCGCGACGCGAAGGTCGTCTCGCCGTCCTACACGCGCGACTATCCGCTCGTCATCGCGCGCGGCGAGGGCGCGGTCGTCGAAGACGTGGACGGCAACATCTTTCTCGACTGCACCGCCGGCATAGCGGTGACCTCCACCGGCCACTCCCACCCCGACGTCGTCAAGGCCATCATCGAGCAGGCCGGCAAGTTCCTGCACATGTCGGGTACCGACTTCTACTACGAGCCGCAGGTGCGGCTGGGTGAGGAGCTGTCGGCGATCGCGCCGATGAAGGGGCCGCACCGGTCGTTCTTCGGCAACTCCGGCACCGAGGCCGTCGAGGCGGCGCTCAAGCTCGCGAAGTACCACACCAAGCGCCACGGGATCATTGCGTTCCTCGGCGCCTTCCACGGCCGCTCGATGGGATCGTTGTCGCTGACGGCCAGCAAGATCACGCAGCGCCGGGGATTTGCGCCGTTCGTGCCAGGCACGTATCACGCGCCGTATCCCGACACCTACCGGTCGGGCCTGTCCCCGGACGAGTGCGCGGCGCGATCGATCGACGTCATCGAACAGCAGTTGTTCGTGCATCTCGTGCCACCGGACGAAGTGGCCGCGGTGATGGTGGAGCCGATCCAGGGCGAGGGCGGGTATCTCGTGCCGCCGCCGGCCTTCCTGCAGCGGCTTCGCGAGCTCACCACCAAACACGGCATCGTCCTCATCGTCGACGAGGTGCAGTCGGGGATGGGGCGCACCGGCAAGTGGTTCGCGGTCGAGCATGCCGGCGTTGAACCGGACGTCGTGACCATCGCCAAGGGGATTGCGTCGGGGATGCCGCTCGGCATCGCCACCGCGCGATCGGAGTTCATGGACTGGCCGCCGGGGGCGCACGCGAGCACGTTTGGCGGCAATGTCGTGTCGTGCGCCGCGGCGCTGGCGACCATCACGCTGCTGCGCGACGGCCTGGTCAAGAACGCCGAAGTCGTCGGCGCCCACTTCATGGCGGGCGCGAAGGCGCTGATGGAGAAGCACCCGATCATCGGCGACGTCCGCGGGCGGGGCCTGATGATCGGCATCGAGCTCGTGCGCGACCGGACGACCAAGGAACGCGCCACCAGCGAGCGGGACGCCCTGGTGAAGGAGTGTTTCAGGCGCGGTCTCCTCGTGCTCGGCGCCGGCCGCAACGCCATCCGCATCTCGCCGCCGCTGGTGCTGACGACGCAGCAGGCCGATGAGGCCCTGACGCTGCTCGACCAGGCGATCACGGCGCTCCGTACGTAGTGTCCGCCTTCAGGCGGACCGGATCATGCGACCTGGATTTGGCCATGACACAGGATGGCCGGCAATCGTTAGGGAAAATGGGCGAAGATCTCGCCTGCGAGGAATTACGGCGGCGCGGGTACGCAATTCTCGAACGCCGGTACCGGACCCGGTTCGGCGAAATCGACATCATCGCGCGCGAGGCGGGGGACGTCGTGTTCGTCGAGGTCAAGGCGCGCGCGGGCGACCGATTTGGCGGGGCCGCGGCCGCAGTGACAAGTGTGAAGCAGCACCGCATTGGTCAGATGGCCACCGACTTCCTGGCGCGGCGTCATTTCCTCGACCAGCCCTGTCGATTTGACGTCGTGACCGTCGATTTCGTGGATGGCCGGCCTCGCATTGAGGTGTACACTCACGCGTTTACGATGTAACGAAAGCCCAGAGCCCAACGCCTAAAGCCAAGAGCCTAAAGCCCAAAGCCTCTCAATGTCCGAGCTTCGCAAAGATCCCATCACCGGTCGCTGGGTCATCATCTCCACCGAGCGTCGCAAGCGTCCCACCGATTTCCTCCTCGAGCCGGTGCACATCGCGCCCGATCCGGCGTGTCCGTTCTGCGAGGGGCACGAGCACATGACGCCGCAGGAGCTGCTTGCGCACCGCCAGAACGGCGGCGGACCGAACCAGCCGGGGTGGTCGCTGCGCGTCATCCCCAACCAGTTTCCGGTGCTGCGCGTCGAGGGGACGCTCGACCGGCAGGCCGAGGGGCTGTTCGACAAGATGAACGGCATCGGCGCGCACGAGGTGATCATCGAGTCGCCGCGCCACAGTGACACGCTGGCTGACATGGGCGATGTCGCGGTGGAGGACGTCCTCTGGGCGTGTCGCGAACGTGTGCAGGATCTGAAGCAGGACCGGCGCTTTCGCTACGCCATCATCTTCAAGAACCACGGGCCGGCGGCCGGGGCGTCGGTTGCGCACTCGTGCCTGCAGTTGATCGCGCTGCCGATTGTGCCGCGCGAGGTGCGCGACGAGGTGGACTGCGCGCGCGCGCACTTCCAGTCGAAGGAGCGCTGCGTCTTCTGCGACGTCCTGCGGCAGGAAACCACCGACGCGAAGCGGCTGATCGCGGAAAACGCCGACATGGTGGCGGTGGCGCCCTACGCGCCCCGCTTTCCGTTCGAGACCTGGATCCTGCCGCGCCGGCACCAGTCGCTGTTCGAGGATGCGCCGCGCCACGAATACGCGTCGCTGGCGCGGCTCCTGGGGGACATCCTGCGGCGGATGAACAAGGCGCTCGACTTTCCGCCCTACAACCTGCTGATCCACAGCGCGCCGTTCTCGGAGCCGGCGGGGGAGTATTACCACTGGCACGTGGAGATCATCCCGAAGCTGACGAAGATCGCCGGCTTCGAGTGGGCGACCGGGTTTTATCTCAACCCGACCGCGCCTGAGGAAGCCGCGGAGGTCCTCCGCGAGGCCGCCTCACGTACGTAGTGTCCGGCTTCAGCCGGACCTCATGGGTTGCCTCGCCAAAAACGCTGTGGTACGCTGTCTGTTCGTCGCGAGCGGGAATAACTCAGTGGTAGAGTGCGACCTTGCCAAGGTCGAAGTCGCGGGTTCGAATCCCGTTTCCCGCTCCACTTTTCCTCATTCCGCCCGCCTCGCGGGTGAGAAAAACCCCGCGGCACATCCGAGCGGCGCCGTCGCCAAGTGGTAAGGCAGAGGTCTGCAAAACCTCGATCCCCGGTTCAAATCCGGGCGGCGCCTCCAA
>CANIBQ010000102.1 GCA_947465645.1 Acidobacteriota bacterium
GCACCTTGAAGAAGCCGACGGCCGCCATCACGAAGCCGGGCATGCAGAAGGCGCACTGGAAACCGGTCTCGTCTACGACGGCCTGCTGCACGGGGTGCAGGGTGCCATCGGCGCCGGCCAGGCCTTCGATCGTCACGACCCGGCGTCCGCGAACGGTGTGCGTGAGCACGGAACACGAATAGTGCGGCACGTCATCCACGAGTACCGTGCAGGCGCCGCACTCGGCGCGGTCGCACCCGAGCTTGGTGCCGGTGAGCCCAAGTTTGTAGCGCAGCGTCATCGCCAGCGTTTCCTGCTTCATCACGTCGACCCGCCGCGTCCGGCCGTTGATGTTCAGCGTGATCAGTCGCTCGACCGATCCTGGTGCTGACGTCTGGCCGAAGAGTGACGGGCTGCCGCGAAACAAGTACGCACCCGACGAAGCCACGGCTCCGGCGGCGATCACACCCTTGATGAAATTGCGTCTGGACACAGACATGGCGTTGGTACCTTGGCGGGAACTCTAAGCCCCGGCACCGCCGCTGTCAACGCTTACTGGACGGTGGGCGGTAGGCGGTAGGCAGTAGGCGGTAGGCAGTAGGCGGTAGGCGGTAGGCGGAAACGCTCAGCCCATGCCTAACTACCGTCTGCTGCTTACTGCTTACTGCTTACCGCCTACTGCCTACTGCTCAGGCCGCGACCGCGGCCTGCAGGTGCTCGTAGGCCTGGCGCAGCCGGCGAAACAGCGCCGCAAGGCGCTCTTTCTGCTGCGGGCTGCTGCCGGGGTGACGGTCTGGGTGATATTCGCGGGCCAGCGCCCGGAACGCGCTCCGCAGTTCGGCCATCGTCAGATCCGGCTCGAGCCTCGCGCCCAATCCCACCAGGTAGTCGAGCGCGCGCTGCTCGTGCGGCAGGAACGTGCGCCGCGGACGTGGCTGCGGACGCGGCGCCTGCCAGCGCCTGGGGTTGGCCTGAGGAGGAACAGCCGACGTCAGGTCGGGATAATTGAGGAAGAAGCCGAGCGACGGTGGCGCCACGAACCCGACGCGCGCGGGTTCAGGGACGTCCGCGACCGGGCACGCTTCGAGCCGTTCCTGGAGAACCTGGCTGAAGTCGATTCCGCGTCGCATACCCTCGGAATCGGCATGACGAGGACGGTGTTGAATCCGGGTGCGCAGACCTGCCGTACACTCGGGTCGGAGGATCCTTCATGCGCACGATGTTGATACCTGCTTTCCTGCTACTCGCCTCTCTTGCCGGGTCGTCGCAGACGGTGACGCCGGCGCTGCCTCTCGGATCAGGACGACCAGAGGTCCCCGGGATCACCCGCACCACGCTGAAGGACGACGCGAAGATGACGGTGACGCGGGTGCACTTCGCACCCGGGGCCAGCGAACCGGTACACACGCATCCTTATGACATCGTCCTCGTGCCGGTCCTCTCCGGACCAGTGGACTGGACCGTCGCCGGCAGGCGCGTCACGCAGCTCGACGCTGGTGATGTGCAGTTCGTGGCGCGAGATGTCGCTCATCAGTTGAGAAACACCGGACAAGGGCCTTTCGAATTGATCGCCATCGCCACCAAGTGACATGACGTCTGGCGCGCGGCGGAGCCACGAGCTTCACCGCAGGCCTTGCGGCGGTATCGAAATGGAAGAAACCGAGTGGAGGCGCGCAGCCGTTCAGCTTTTCCTGTAGAACGTCGGTGAATTCGACTGGACGGTGCACATCCTTTCTATCGGCACGGCCGACGAAAGGTTGAATCAGCGGCCGGCGGCCTGGACGACGGTCGCGTAGCGGTCGACGCCGCCGTGGACGTGTGCGACCTTCTGCACATCGAGCTTCAGCCGCGTCACGTTGTCCACGAGGTTGACGGTGTACGGGCTCGGGGCCGGCAGTGGTGCGGCGCCGGGGCGCGGGGCGAACGCGTCGGCCTGGATCAGCATCTTCTCCGACGGGACGTACGCCACCAGCAGGCCTTCGGCGTGGGGATTGCCTTTCAGGAGATGCAGCTCCAGCGTCATGGTGCCGTCGGTGATGACGCGCGTGTCCTTGACGGTCTCGATCGCCGGCGCCCGCGGGTTGCGCGCGAGGTGGTCGGGATTGATCGTGTGCGGCGCCTTGAAGACCACCTGCTCGTAATACCGCTTGTGCGATTCATGCGTGATGATCGGCACGCCCTCGGCCGCGTACGCGCGGATGCCGCCCGAGTGGTCCGCATGATGGTGCGTGTTGACCAGGTACTTCACCGGCTTGTTCGGCAGCAGCCGCTTCGCTTCGGCCAGCGTCGCCAGCGTGCGTTCGTCGCTGCTGGGGCCCTCGATGATGACCGAGTAATCCCTGAACTCGACGAGGGTGCTCTGGGGCGAGCCGAAGTTGAGAAACCAGATGCCTTCGCCGATCTTCTCTGCCTGGATCCGGATGGGCGGCGGAGGCGCCGGCGCGGGTAGCGGCGCCTTCCCGATCTCCATGGCCGCCGCGCTGTTCGGCGTGACTGCGGCGACCGTGATGTCGAGGATGGGAAACCCGCCCTGCCGCATCACGAGACGCGACGGAAATTTCACGCCGCCGAAATCCTTGTAGTCCGAGTAGATCCCTTCGAACAGCGTGTCGCCGGTGAAGCTGACGTCGAGCGTCGTCTCGACGCGCTCGACGAGATTCTGCTCGTTCAACGTGCCGGTCACGGTGTATTTGTTGAAAGCGGTGAACGACACGGCCTTTCTGCCCCGCGCCGTGGACGCCTTCGCCGTCGCCGCGTTCGCGGCGGCGCCCTTCAGGAACCCGTGCGGCGTCAACCAGAGAGCGATCGCCCCCACCTCGGTGCGTCCGTCCACGTTCGTGTTCTGGATGACGTCGCCCGGGATCGGCCGGATGCCGCCCTGGCCGGTCGCCGGATTGAACCCGCCGGCTCCCCCGCCGCGCGGCGGTCTCATGTCGTCGATGCGAACCAGTTCCTGCCGCATCGCGGGCACGGTGTAGTTCAGCAACGCGGTGTATTTCGTGACCGTAAAGCGCGGCCACGGACCGCCGGTGATCTCCGACTGGCCGGTCGGATTCACCGAGCCGGTGCCCGAGTACTGAAGCGACTGGAGCGTGGAAGCGCCCATGGCCTTCGACGCAGTCTCGATCACCGCTATGGCGTCTTGTCCAGCCACGCTGGCAGAGAGGAGCGCGGCGATGACGAGGATCAATATGTTTCTTGGCATGACAAAGGTGCGACGGTGCGATAGGGCGAAGGTGCGACGGCCCGGAGGTCCAGGCGCACCGTCGCACCATCGCACCGTGTTCTTATACGGACTAATGACGGGCGGCGTCGATCGTCTTGGCCGTTCCCTCGAGTCCGAGCTTGCGGTCGAGGCTGGCCTTGCCGGCGCCGAGCACGGCGAGGGCGACCAGACCCGCCCCCGCGTCGATCGGATGCGCCCGGCCGCCGCGCAGGCTGCCGGTATTCACCACGTTCTGCGCCGCGGCGACGACCAGGATGCTGGTCAGAAACAGCGCCGTCGGGCGCACGAAGAGACCAACGATCAGCAGAATCCCCCCGATCAATTCGCCGAAGCAGGCGAGCGCACCCCAGAAGGTCGGCGCAAAGGTGATCCCGAACGCCGCCATGGCCTTCCCGGTCCCAGCCCACCCTTCAGGCCCTTCCAGCACCTTGGGCAGGCCGTGGGCCAACACCATCGTTGTTCCCAATCCGAGGCGAAGAATCAGAGAGGCAGAGTCGGCGTACTTGCCAAGCGACTTGAACATATTCACCTCGTTCGGGCTGATGTGGGATTACTGAAGACGGAGCACACGATACGCAGACGCTCCGCGCCGGTCAAGGCTTACTTCGCCGAGCAGGGCTCCGGCTTGAACGCGGCGCCGGCGCCGAGTTTCTTGAAATGCGTGCTCTGGACGAACGGCTCGCGAAGGTTTTCAGGATCCTTGACCTCGGACACGATCGTCAGCCAGACGTCGCCGTTGGGGGCCGTCATGCGGTGGTAGTACTCGGTCAGCGTCGTGTTCGCGCTGTAGGGGACGCCGTTCTTGCGCAGGTATCCGTCGCGCAGGCGGTTGGTCTCGATCTTCAGGTCGCCGGTTCGCGGCGGGTTCAATGTGTATTGCCACTGCGCCTGCGAATGACCCTGCCACGACGGCTCGGCGGGCGGTGGCGCCGGATTGAAGTGCAGTAAGCGGGTCTGGTGGCCCGCCTCGAGCTCGATCTTCAGCGTCTGATCGTCCTGCCAGGTGATCCGCAGGCGCCCGGGCTGACGCATGACGCCGGGAGCGCCGTAGGCCTTGCACTGCGCCTTGGCCGCCTCGTCCTTCGCCGGATCCCAGGAGTCGGCAATCGTGCGCGCCGCGGGGGTCATCGGCACCCGCGTGTAGTCACCCTTCCTCGGGGTCACCATCCGCAGCGCCCAGTCTTCACTGATCACGGACACCCACGTGCCGGTGATGTCGATCGCGGCATCAGCTCTGGGCGTCGGCGGCGGGCCCTGGGCTCGTCCACCGCGCTGCGCGCCGACGGAAGCCACCGCGGCCAGCAGGAGCGCCGCGATGAGGACTGGCTCGCCCACACGCATCTAATCGACGACCTCGCCCGGCCGCGTGCCCCATCCGAATCCGTCGGAGGCGCGCCTCAGCGTCACCATGTGCAGCTTGTGGTCGTCTGGCGTGCGCGAGGGATGCGCGGTGATGGTCACGACATCGCCGTACTTCAGCGTCGTCCTGGTCAGGCCCTGCAGCGTCAACTGGCCAGCGCCGCCCCACTCGATCGACCACCGCTGCACCACGCCCGTGTCATCCGGCGCCTCCACGTGCACGAAGGTGTGCGGGTTGCGGAACTGGAACTGCACCAGCGTCCCTTCGATCTTCACCGTCTTGCCGCCGTCGTACTGGGCAGCCTGCGAGTGGTGCGCAAATGCGGTCACGCCGTGCAGGCACGCACCCGCCAGGACAAGAATCGCCAATCGACCTGCCATGAAATTCCTCCTGAGCACTCTGGTCTTACCTGGCGCCGGTCGTCTGGTACACGGCGTCGATGAACGCGTCTGGCGAACCGTAGATACCGTCGAAATCGAGTGTCGGCCTGGCGGCCTTGACCTGCGCCAGCGTCTGGCCATCTTTCTTCATGTCCTCTATGCGATCGCGGACGACCTCGACCATGTTGCGGTAGATCGCGACGTCGGCCGTGTCGCCGAGGCGGCCGTGGCCGCCGACGATCATCGTGCCTCCCTGGTGGCGGTACTCGGGGAACGCGATCTCGATCACCTTGTTCATCCCGCCGATGAGGCCGTTGACCGTGCCGCCCCTGGCGACGTCGATGTTCGGATACCGGCCCGGCGTGTACACATCACCCGCGCTGATCACGTCCGAGAAGCGGAAGTGCACGATGCTGTCGGCGTCGGTGTTGGCGGCGGGCACGTGATACATCTGGATGCCTTCACCGTTGATGTACTGACTCATCTTGTACGAGGGAATGTAGTACGTCTCCGTCGGCCACGCCCCTTCGGGATACTTGCCGAGGGTCATTCGCTTCAGCATGTTCTCGTGGCCGATCACCGTCGCGGTCGGGCGCTCGCCCACCAGGCGCCCCGCTTCGCCGCCATTGTAGGTCGTGCCCCTGGCGGCGATCTTGACGGTTCCGCCGTTGTGATCGGTGTCAACGGTCGTCTGGAGAATCCACCGAACCGGCTTGAGCGGCTTCGGCGACGCGATCACCGCGTTGTACGACGGCCCGGCCCAGCCAAAAGGCAGGAACGGCCCGAGGCTTCCGGCCGGATAGCAGTTGGGGCCTACGCAGGTCGTCATCGGCGCCGGCGCACCGGTGACCATGCGGCCGATCTCCATCACCTTGTCGTACACCTTGTCCGCCATCGCCGCGGAACCCGTATCCACGAGAAGGATGCCGTCGACACCCGCCGACACGGTGACGTTGCTGCCGCCGCCGACGATCATGAACACGTTGCCGCGGATCGGCATGACGTGGAGCTCGGCGGCGCCCTGCGCGAGGGTCAGCGCGCTCGCGACCGCCACCATCGCCACAACTGAACACGTTGGTCGCGTCATGGATGACTCCGGATGCGCGTCAATTCGACGCCGCCGGCACGGGCAACGTCTTCAGCTTCTCGCGATACTCGGGATACATCGTCGCCGCGCCTCCCTTGATCGCCTCGACGGGCAACCCCTGCTTCCTGGCGGCATCGAGAATGTAGGGATTCTTGCCGGGCAGGAAATGCGGGAAGCCTTCCTGGACGTTCTCGACGCCAACCGTGCACGGAAACAGCGGCAGCTCCTGGTGCACGTTGCGCCGATAGCTGAGCGACTGCAGGTGCGGTTCCTCCATGTAGGCCGGATCGTCCAGGTAGGTGGTCACCGTCATGATGTCGCCGTCCAGGGTGAGGAATTCGGTCACCTTGGATTTTTCACTGAAGAGAGCCGTGTTGGCGCGGATGTAGCTCTCTTTCAGGTGGGTCGTGGTGATGACCAGGGTATTCCCGTCGAACCTGGCGGTGGAGAAACCAGCCCAGGTGTGGGGCGCCCATTCCGGAGGATGCGGGCGGCCGTCCATGTAGATCGGACGATCGGCCGCCCTGAAAAACTGGACGTGATACGCCACCAGGTCGCGGGAGATCGGATCGTTTTCCTTCGTGATGCGCAGACCGCCGCCGTAGAACCAGTTGTAGACACCGGGATGCGGCCGGCAGACGAACTCGGGGATCGACCAGTCCGAGATGTCGCCGGTGTCGGCGCGCATGCGGCCCGCCGCGTTGAACGGCAGTCCCGCGTAGTCGTAGAGATCCGCAGTGAAGCCGATCTCGTGGGGGATCTCCGTCCACTCGCCGCTGAAGTCGGTGGTCTGGATCGACGTGTTGAACGAGGCCTGCCCAAACGCATGTCCGGCGAGCGCCACCGTGATCAGCACACAGCTAACGGCTACGGTCGCGACGCGACTGACGCAACGCATGTGCCCCCCAGGCGAGAGTGCGAAAGTGTTCGGCGCGTTGAGGTTAACCTCACCCACCCGACCCGTCAAGGCGCGACCTGGGGTCCGCGTATCAACAGGACCGGAGGGCGCCGCTCACACCCCGCCGTTTCCCACCTGCACATACTGCGACAAAGCCCCGGAGGCTGCGAAAAAAGCACGGACGGTTTGATAAGCTTCGTTGCTACCGGGCACTACCGGCGAGGCCACAGGGTGGCCCGGATGATTTCATCGGAGGCAGCATGACGTTCGGATCCAGGCGAATAGCGTGTGGCGCCGTCGGCACGACCGCGGTGTGGCTCCTCAGCGTCGCGCTCGTAGGGGGGCAGGCTGCACCCGCGCAGACTGCAGGCGCGCCATCTGCGGCGCAGAACCAGATGCTGGCCGAGAACGTGTTTCAGAACGTCAAGGTGCTCCGCGGTATTCCGGTCGACGAGTTCATGGGCACCATGGGGGTGTTTTCCGCCGCCCTCGGCATGTCGTGCGAGGACTGCCACACCGCGTCGTCCAATGACTGGTCGAACTACGCGAAGGACACGAGCCCGCGCAAGAACATGGCGCGCCAGATGATCGTGATGATGCAGGGCATCAACAAGCAGTACTTCGGCGGCCGGCAGGTCGTCACTTGCTTTTCGTGCCACCGCGGAGGCGCCCGCCCGCGGGTGACACCGAGCCTGACGCTGCTCTACGGCACGCCGTCTCTCGACGAGCTCGACGTGCTCGTGCCGCCCGCCGGGCCGGGCGCTTCTACGCCGGTGCAGATCCTGGACAAGTACCTCGAGGCGATCGGCGGCGCGCAGCGGGCGGCCCAGCTCACGAGCTACGTCGCGAAGGGAACTTACTCCGGCTACGGTCCAGAGGGCTTCCCCCGCCCGGTCGAGATCTACGCCAAGGCACCGAACCAGAAGACGGTCGTCGTGCGCGACCCGGAAGCGGGCGACAACATCACCACGTTCAACGGCACGGCGGGCTGGGTGTCGGCGCCGTTCAAGCCGGTGGGCGTCCTCGAGCTCCACGGCGCCGAGCTGGATTCCGCGCGGGTCGAAGCGGAGTTGACTTTCCCCGTCGCCGTCAAGACCGCGCTGACCAATATGCGGGCGAGCAACGACTTCATCGACGACCGCAGGGTGCTCTCCATCCAGGGCGTGGAGGGCGGCGCGATCGTGACGATGTACTTCGACGAGGAAACGGGGCTGCTGACGCGGCTGGTCCGCTCGACGCCCTCGCCGGTGGGCCGCCTCCCGGTCCAAATCGACTACTCGGACTACCGCGACGTGAACGGGCTGAAGATGCCGTTCAAGTGGACGATGACGTGGCTCGATGGACGGTCCGTGTTCGAGATGAGCGAGATCCAGCCGAACGTTTCGATTGACGCGGCGCGGTTCGCGCGGCCGGCGCCCCCGAAGCCGTACTAGGGGTGGATTAAGGTATAGTCCCCGCATATTCCACGAAATGCTGGCGGACACTCGTTTGGTGTCGTGGCCGCGGCAGGAGGGCCTTACAGTGAAAACGAGCTCATTTGTCGCCGGCTGCGTTGCCACGGCCTCTCTGGTCATCGCCGGGTCCGCGTGGGCGCATCACGGTGACGCCGGCCGCTATATCGAAGAGGTCGTCACCATCACCGGCGCGGTTGTCCAGACGCAGTTGATCAATCCGCACGCGATTCTCGTCGTCGACGTCGCGGATACGACCGGCAAGACCGTCCGGTGGCAGGCCGAAATGACGGGCGCCCAAGCGCTGATTCGCAGCGGCTGGACCAACAACGTCAAGCCGGGCACGAAGGTGACGCTGACGGGCCGGCGCCTCAAGAGCGGCGCGCCCTACATGAACCTCACCGAGCGTGCGCGCGTGATTCTGACCGAAAGCGGCAAGGAAGTGCTGCGCACTGAGAACTACGGCGAGCCGGCGCCAACGGGCGTGGGCGGGACCTCGAACGTAGGAAACGACGCGCCGGCCGCTCCGGCGCGGTAACACGGTTCAGATATTCGCTGACGATCAGCACGAAAAGGCCGGGGTCTGGCGATCCTGGCCTTTTATTCATATCCTTCGCTCCGGTCTGGAGACCTCAAATATGAAACGTAGAGCGTCGGCGGCGGTGGCCGTCATGTGCATCGGTATCTCCGGGGCCGTCTCTATGACGGCGCAATCCGCTCAACCGGGCGCCCTGCGGCAGGTCGCGTTCGTGAAGGCGTCCAACCCCAACATGTTCGACCACTTCGGCGAGGGCGGGGCGCTGGACGGGCACATCGGGAACAGCGTCGCCGTCAGCGGCGATGGCAACACCATCGCGATCGCGGCGCAGCACGAAGGAAGCAACGCAACCGGCATCAACGGCAACCAGAACGACGAGTCGACGTACAACGCCGGTGCGGTCTACGTCTTCGTCCGGAGCGGCGCGGGCTGGGCGCAGCAGGCCTACGTCAAGGCGTCGAACACGGGCTCTGGCGACCAGTTCGGCAACTACGTTGCCCTGAGCGCCGACGGCAACACCATGGCCGTGGCCGCCTACTGGGAGTCGAGCAGCGCCACCGGCATCAATGGCAACCAGGCCGATGATTCCATTCCGCAGTCGGGCGCCGTGTACGTCTTCACGCGCACTGGCACGACCTGGTCGCAGCAGGCCTACATCAAGGCGTCGAACACGGGCACTGCCGGCGTGGGTGACGTGCCGGGCGAGGGCGACCAGTTTGGCTTCTCACTGGCAATAAGCGACGACGGCAACACGCTCGCCGTGGGCGCGCCCAGCGAAGACAGCATCGCCGCGGGCGTCAACGGCGACCAGCGCGACGATTCGGCGAGCTCCGCCGGCGCCGTCTATGTCTACACGCGGACGGGCATCGCCTGGTCGCAACAGGCGTACATCAAGTCCGACGCGCCGCCAAAGGCCACCGGCGGCGATCAGTTCGGCTTCTCCGTGGCGCTGAGCGCAAATGGCAGCACGCTTGCCGTGGGCGCCTACGACGAGGGCGGATCCGCGCGGGGCATCAACGGAACGATTGACATGATGCGGAACGGGTCGGGTGCGGGCTATGTCTTCACGCGCACCGGCACGACCTGGGCCCGGCAGGCGTATCTCAAGGCCTGGAATTCCGAAGGCGGGGATTCGTGGGGCATTGCGGTGGCGCTCAGCGATGATGGCAACACGATGGTCCTGGGCTCGGCCGACGAAGACTGCCTCTGCCCCGGCGTCGTCCATGCGCCGTCGGCGGTTGGCGACGGCGACCGCCAAACGGACCGTTCCAGCGGCGCCGCCGCGGTCTTCACGCGCAACGGTACGACCTGGTCGCAGCAGGCGTTCATCAAGGCGTCGAACGCGTCGCCGAACGATTGGCTCGCCGCGCGGATGTCGCTGAGCGGCGACGGCAACACGCTGCTGCTCGGCGCGCAGAACGAAGACAGCGCCGCGCAGGGGATCAACGGCCGGCAGGACGACAACGCCGCCGATGACTCGGGCGCGGCCTACCTGTTCACGCGTTCGGGCAACACCTGGTCGCAGCAGGCCTACATCAAGGGATCGAACACGCAGCAGTTCGACGAGTTCGGCGGCGCCGTGGGGATCAGCACCGACGGCCGGACGCTGGTCATGGGCGCGCGCGGCGAGGACAGCAACGCGCGCGGCGTGAACGGCAACCAGCAGGACAATTCCGTGGACGAAGCAGGCGCGGCCTACGTCTTCACACGGTGATATAAGCCGGTAGCTCCTCTGAGCTACCGGCTACTTCGGTGCCGGGGGCTTCGGGTTTCCCAGGTGGGGACCGACCGGCGGAGGCACGTCCCCATACGTCTGCTGGTAGAGGTTCATGAGGTGCTTGAGGTCGACGTTCCCTTCGTGGCAGGTGTCCTCGTCGTCGTAGTCATAGACCACCTTCTGCCGCGTCATCGGGGCCGCTGAGGTCATCGTCCAGGGACGCGTAAACACGTTCGGGTCGGTGATCGTGAGCGTCCAATTGATGGTGTTCGCATCGACCATCCTGAACCGCTCCAGAAGGTGCGCGTCGCGGCTGTAGAAGTCGCCGCCAAGCGCCAGCCGCGTCTTCCCGTTGAAATTCGTGGTGTCGATGACAAGCGTCTCGCCATCCCACCGTCCGATCGAGTCCCCGATCCACAGGCGAAGGCTCGACGGCAGATGCTCGCGCCGGCCCATGTAGATGGTGCGCATCATCTGCTGCTGGGCGTGGATCACGATGTTGTTCCCGACGTGCATGATCTCCATCGGGAAGCTGACGACGCGGCCGATGTCGTAGAACTCGCAGTGGCCGACCACGTCCTCGTAGCCGTTGGCATCCTCACGCCGGCGATCCCGCTCGGCCAGCGCCCACGGCTGGTAGGGAATCGTGCCGTTGGGCGGGTCGATGATGAGGCTCTTGCCCGCGCGAATGCCGAAGCCGCCGGGGTGCTCCTCGAGAATGACGGTGTTGGTCAGCTCGCCGCCCGAGCCGTTCCAGCGCCCGGTCAGGTCCGGCTTGCCGTCGGACCGGCGTGGGATCGGGCCGGCCGGAGCCGCCGGGGCGCCTCCACGGCCACCCCGCCCGCCCTGCCCCTCCACCATCGCACCGCTCCCGGCGGCCCGGCCCGCCTGTGCGGACGTGCGCACATCAGCGGCGACCAGAAGCAGACCTGCAGCAATAGCAAGAAGGACCCCGCGTCGTATGCTCATTCCCGTCCCTTAATCCGGCAATCAGAAGACAACTTCGAAGTCTCGAGACCACGTATGGTGGATGCCCATCTCGTCGAGCATCGCCGTGCATTCGTAGTCGAGAATCCCGACATCCTTCTGCCGCTGGAGGAGCATCCGGATGGTCCACGGCCGCGTGAACACTTTCGGATCTTCCATGGTGGCTTCGTACTGGATCGTATCCGGACCGGCCGGCGTGTACCGCTCGATCACCTTCAGCGCATTGCTGTGGAAGTTCCCCGCCTCGTCGAACCACGTATAACCGTTGAAGTTCGTCAGGTTGACGACGAGTGAGTTTCCTTCCCAGCGGCCGCGCGGGATCCCCATCCAGTTGGACAGATCGGTCGGATCGGGAGGCGGCGCGACCGGGATCACCGGCACGATGCGCTTCTTGTGGCTCCACTCGTAGTTGAACGTGACGTTGTCGCCGGTTTGAACGATCTGGAACGGGAAGCCGATGTATGTAATGCGTGGAATCCCGGGCAGATAACACTTCACGAACGGGTCGGCGTTCTTCAAGGGATCCCGGTCCTTGGTGTTCGCCAGATTCTCCGCGCGCTTCTCGAGCGCCCAGGGCTGATACGGGATCTTGCCGTCCGCCGGATCGACGACGAAGCCGAGCCCCGCGGGCACGCCCGGCCTGGCGCCATGCGCCTCGAGGTCGTGTTTCGCCAGGTTCCAGACGCGCCAGACGCCCTGCAGGTCGGGATGGCCCGTTGCTGTCTTCGACGGCGTGTACGCCTGTCCCTGCGCCGCGGCGGGGAATATCGAGTACGCCGTCGCGGCAAGGGCCACGACGAGAGCGAAGACGGCCTTCGCGGTGCTGGACGTCATCGGAAGCCGCCGGCCACCCCGTAGTCATTATTTTCGGAACAGATGTATTCCATGATCTCATCGTCGGGCTGCAGTCGAGCCGTATATGTCGTCGTGAACGGCCGGGAATACGCTCCCGGATCGTCGATCGTCACCTGGTTCTCGAGAGTGCCGAAATTTTTGCGCGTCCAGCGCTCGATGATGTGGAGCTGCTCGGTGTGCGGATGGCCGCGGCGATCGAACCAGAACTTGTCGTTGAAGCCGACGCTGTCGATCACGAGCGTCCCGCCCTCCCAGTGACCGATCGAGTGCCCGAACCATGTCGGATCCGGATCCTCGGGGTGCTTGCGGCCGTCCATGAAGATCTGGCGGAAGCTGTGGATGTTGCCTTCCCAGAGCATGAAGATGTGCGTGGCCTGCTTGTGGGTCGGCCACTGCACGAAGCGCCACGGATAGCTCCCGGCCTGACGCGGCACGCCCATCGGCAGGCAGTAGGCGTGCGGGTCGTTCTCCGGTTTTCGCGATTCCATCAGCGTCTTGGCCCAGGGCAATAGAGGAATCTCGCCGGGCTTGAACTGCCCCTGCCGCTCCATGTCCTGCACCGGGCCGCCGCCGACCCATGCGCCGCCGAGGTCCACCGTTCCGTCCGGCAGCTTCGGCACCGGGGCGTCAAGGGAAAGCTGATTGGGACGACCGCCGCCCTGCTCCGCAGCCTGGGAGGCGGCGTACAGCGACACCGCCATTACTCCGGCCATCGACAGGGCAGCCGTCAGCAGCATCATTTTTCTCACGTCATCCTCCTGATATCGGCGATCAACCCCGGGCTGCGTTGGCTTTCAACCCGGCCATGATCTTCTCGCGCGTGATCGGATGCTCGCGAATCCGCACTCCGCACGCGTTGTAGATGGCATTTGCCAGCGCACCGGGAGGCGAGCCGATCGCTGTTTCCGCGAAGCCCTTGCATCCGAAGAACCACCGCGGCTCCAGGCTGTTGATGAACACGTTGTGCTGCTCGGGAATGTCGGTAATCGCTGGCAGCCGATACGAGAGGAACCCGACGGCGTAGTGGCGCGTGCCAGGGAACTCGCGGTCCCAGGGAATCGCCTCGGTCGCTACCTGCGTCGCCTGGTTCAGCGATCCGCACATGTCGGCCTCGCCGAGCAGCGGGTTGATGATGAACCCGGAGTCGTGGCAGTAGGCGGCTCGGAGGAACTTCCAGTTGCCGGTCCAGGTATCGACCTCGACTTCGACGAAGCAGCTACCAATCCCGCGGTTCATCGCGCGGCCGATGGATCCTGGATGCACCGCGCGTCCGCGCTCGGTAATCATCGAATTGTTGGCGCGCGCCAGATCGGCGAACGTCGTCCGGATCCGCGGATTCGCCTTCGAGGAGATGACGCCGTCCTTGAGCTGCAGTTGGTCGGCCGGCACGCGCAGCGCCGCCGAGGCACGCTGCAGGAGATTCCCGCGGAGCTTGTCGGCCGCGCTGCAGTGCGCGCCCCCCTGCAGCTGGGTGGTGAGGCCGCTGTTCCACTTGACGCTGCGGGGGGACACGTCCGAATCCCCCCAGAAGACACGGAAGTTGTCGAGCGTCGTGTAGCCGAGAATCTCCGCCACCAGCATCGTCATGCCGGTGTCGTGGTTCGTGCCGCTGTCCGGCATCGCGCTGCGCAGCGTGATGACGCCGTCGCGGTCGAGCTCGATGTCGGTCTGGAAAATGCCCTCTTCGCCCCCGCCGGCCGAGGTGGCGCCGCTCATTTCTTTGATCCGCATCTCGTAGGCGACTTCGCCCTCGCGATACCCGACACGACCCGCGTGGTGCTGGGACAAGGCCATGCCGTATCCGCGCTTGAACCGTCCCGCGTTGCCGCCCGGCTTCGGATTTCTCTTTTCCCACCCGATCGTCTTGATGCCTTCGGCGCAGACCTCTTCGACCGCGTACGAATCGTAGGTGAGCGTCTCGTTGAGGCTCTCGGGCATCGGCGTGACGGTTGGTCCGCCCTGGTCGTGCGACACGACCGTCCCGGGGTGCTGGACGTTGAGGAGGCGGAACTTGACGGGATCCATCCCAATCGCTTCCGCCATCTCGTCGAACATCTGCTCCCACGACCACTTGAACTCCTGCTGCATATTGCTGCGGGAGGCGCCCTGACGTGGAGAGTTCGTCGTGTAGTTGTAGCCGGTCTCGCGCCAGTTCGGCACGACGTGGAGGTAGAGCTCGGACCTGCCGCCGGCCGACGTAGACACGCCGTCGCCGAAGGCCTGCCAGAACCACCGCTCGCAGGCGAGCATTTTGCCGTCGCGATTGGCACCCACCTTGAACTTCACGATGTTCTCGGGCTTGACCTGCAGATGCGCCAGCTCCTGGTCCTTCGGGAGGGCCATGCGCACAGGCCGACTGGTCACCTTTGCCAGGTGGGCGATCCACGGGTAGAAGATCTGGTTCCGCTGGGCCGCGCCGAAGGTGCCGCCGTTCCACTTGTCGATGAATCGAATATTTTCGACGTCCATCCCGAGGGACTCAGCCAGTGCGTCGCGCTCCGGGTAGATGCCCTGACACATGGCCCAGAACGTCAACCGCTCGCCGTCCCACTTCGCGGCGCAGCTGCTGGGCTGCATCGGAAGGACGACCCCGCCCGAATAGCGATACTCGAACTCCCGCACGACCTCGGACGCAGCAAAGGCCTTGTCCACGTCGCCGTGCGAGACGGTGAAGGTCGCATTCGGGTTGTAGGCGGGGTGGTTCCGATTCACCTGCGCGAGGTTGCTTCGGCCTTCGTTGAGCTGAGGCGCATTCGGCGCCATCACCTGCTGCAGCGTGGTCGCGAACGGCAACACCTCGTAGTCGATCTCGATTGCCGCGATTGCATCCTCGGCGATGTCCTCCGTCGACGCGACGACGAGGGCGACCACCTGCCCCTGGAAGTTCAGTTCCCGGGGAATGGGATGGGTCTTGGGCGCATTCTCCGGCGTGAGGATATAGGAGACACCCGGCATCTTCAGCGCGGTGGCCGTATCGATCCGCCGGACGCGCGCTCGCGGATGCGGGCTGGTCAGGACCTTCGCATGGAGCAGGTCCGGAAACCAGACCCGCGTCGCATATTCAGCCGTCCCGAGCATCCGGGGAATGGCGACCTCCGGAAGCGGCGGGCGCGGGGTGCCTACGATGCCCAGGTTCTGCGGCGGATAGCCCTGCCACTTCTTGGTGACGATCTTCTGGTCCCCTTCCACGAGCACGTCTTCCGGACCGTGGCCGCCGCCTGTCGAATACGTACGGACCATCGGCTGCGTGATCACCACCGAGTCATGTGGCTTGGATTCGATCTTGAACTTCGATGTTTGCTGGCTCCCACCGATTTCCGCCTCTCCACGAAGCAGCTTGCCGGTGTCGACAACGGTGCGGACGATTGCGGCGTAGGCGGCGCACCGGCAGATATGGCCAGCGAGCGCCGCCGTGACATCGGCCTCGGTGCAGTTCGGATTCTTGTCGAGCAGTGCTTTGGCCGGCATCATCCATCCCGGGGTGCAGAACCCGCAGTCGGCCGCCACATAGGTGTGCGCGACCTGCTGGAGCGGATGCAGCGCCGCCGCGGTGCCGAGCCCTTCAATCGTCGAGACCTCGAGGCCGACGGCCTCGGTCGCGAGCACGTGACAGGCGTATTGCGGGACCCCGTCGACCAGCACGCCGCACGCGCCGCAGCTGGCGCGATTGCAGCTGCGGTTCGTGCCGGTCAATCCGAGATTCACGGCCAGCACTTCCCATAACGTCGTACGGGCTTCGTACTCCGTCTGGTAATTCCGGCCGTTGACACGGAACGTCGCCGTCTCCCGGATCATCGGAGCCTGAATCACCAGATCCGTTGACGGCGCCTGAGGCGCCGTCTGGGGCGCGGCGGCGCCGGCGCCGAGGCAGCCGATGCCTGCGCCCGCGGTTACGGTGACCGCGCCCGACCCTGCCGCTTTGAGGAACGATCGACGGGAATACATGCGGACTCCTTAGACCCTATGAGGTCGGTCGTGACGACCGCTTAGTGAGATTTAGATCGTCGGCTGCAGTACAGCGGCCTTCTTGTTCTCCACGATGAACCTGATCACATCGCAGCTCATGGAGCGAGATGATCCCCCCGTAGGCTCCTCCATGGCCAGCCGCCGCCCGTCGTCATAATCGTTGATCTGTCGCGACGGGGTCAGCTTGCCGCTCGCCTCCATCAACCCGAGCACGCGCCAATACGCCTCGCTCCCCGAGCGGGTCTTGGCCTCCGGCGGTCTCCCGAACACCTGTTCCGCGATCTCGTCGAATTCCTGCGCGGGAAATTCTGCGAGACAACCGGCCGGATCGAACAAGCCGGCGCTAATGTCTGCATTACGCTTCTTCAGGGTCTGTTCCCGCTGGCGTTATTCGGACTGAGAGCCGGATTCATATTCGGGTTTGGATGGACGTTGCGCCGGTAGGCCAGGTGGCAGCGCGTGCAGGTCGCGTTGAGCGGCTCGGCTGCCGCCGCAAGAGCCGCCACGGCAGCGTCGCCCATCTTCTTGGACTCCTGCAACCAGCGACCCTGGTCGACGGCGTGCCCGCGCATCATCAGCACGTTGGCGGATTCCGCCAGCAGAACGGCGCTGCGCTCGAGGGTGATCCAGTCCCTGTTGTCGATCGTTCCGCC